>JASFZG010000117.1:0-4705 GCA_046055745.1 Flavobacteriaceae bacterium
TCCTTCCGTTGGACTATGCTCATCATCATCCCATTCGTCAATTTTATAATATTCTGGACGGTAAATAAACGATACAATATCTGCATCTTGCTCAATTGCTCCCGATTCACGTAAATCTGAAAGTAAAGGACGTTTAGTACCTCCACGAGTTTCAACGGCACGAGAAAGTTGAGATAAAGCGATTACTGGTATATTTAATTCTTTTGCTAATGCCTTTAAGTTTCTTGAAATGGTAGAAATTTCTTGTTCTCGATTCCCTCCATTTTTGTTTCCTCCAGCGGTCATTAACTGAAGATAATCGACCATTATTAATTTAATACCATGTTGTGATGCTAATCTCCTAGCTTTTGCACGTAAATCAAAAATGGATAAGGATGGTGTATCATCAATAAATAAAGGTGCTTTTTCAAGACCTTTTACCTTTACATTTAATTGTTCCCATTCGTGTTTTTCAAGGTTTCCAGTTCTTAATTTTTCTGAACTTAAAGTAGTTTCAGAAGAAATTAAACGGGTAATCAACTGTAATGAAGACATCTCTAATGAAAAGAAAGCTACTGGAATATTATGTTCCACAGCCATATTTCTTGCCATAGAAAGCGAGAAAGCTGTTTTACCCATACCTGGACGAGCAGCGATAATAATTAAATCACTTGGTTGCCATCCTGAAGTTAAATTATCTAGTTTAGTAAATCCAGATGGAATTCCAGACATTCCTTCTTTATTGGCGATTTCTTCAATTTTTTTCTTAGCTTCAATTACTAAATCTTGTGCACTAATGGTCGATTTTTTAATGTTCCCTTGCGTGATTTCGTAAAGCTTAGATTCTGCCGTATCTAAAAGATCAAAAACATCGGTGGTTTCATCATAAGAATCTTCGATAATTTCGTTTGAAATTTTTATTAAACTTCGCTGTATATATTTCTGAATAATGATTCTCGCATGAAACTCAATATGTGCCGAAGAAGACACTTTTTGAGTCAGTTGAATTAAGTAAAAATCACCTCCAGATGCCTCTAAGTTTTTTTCCGTTTTTAATTTGTCTGAAACGGTTAATAAGTCAATTGGAGAGCCGTCTTTAAAGAGATTAAAAATGGCATCAAAAATAAGTTGGTGTTGTTTTTTATAGAAAACTTCAGGATGTAAAATATCAATTACCTCATCTACTCCTCGTTTATCAATCATCATCGCTCCTAACACAACCTCTTCTAAATCAAGTGCCTGTGGGGGTACTTTTCCTTTTTCTAAAGAAATTACAGGTGTCTTATTATTTGAAAATGAGGTTTGAGGTTTTAGTTTTTCCATTAGGCGAATGTAGATGAATTTGGATTGTAAATCTTTATTAAAAGAGTTTTCTAAGTTAACCATTCATTAACAATTTGACTGTTGAAAACTTGAAAATATTGTTAATAACCATAAAAAAATCCGAAACAAAAATTTCGGATTTTCACGATGGTTTGGTATCGTTGCATCTAAGAACTAAACACTCCCATTTCGGAATATTTTTTCATTCTATTTTTCACTAAATCTTTTGGGGATAAGTTATTTAATTCTTTAAATTCTTTTTCGATTGCTTTAGAAACAATTTTAAAAGTTTCTTCTCGATTATGATGTGCTCCACCAAGAGGTTCTTTAACAATTAAATCGATTAGTTTTTGTTTTTTCATATCTGTTGCAGTTAGCTTTAAAGCTTCTGCTGCTTGTTCTTTATATTCCCATGACCTCCAAAGGATTGATGAACAACTTTCTGGTGAAATTACCGAATACCAAGTGTTTTCTAACATTAAAACTTTATCTCCTACACCTATTCCTAAAGCTCCACCACTGGCACCTTCACCAATAATAACAACAATAATAGGTACTTTAAGTCGGGTCATTTCTAAGATATTCCTTGCAATTGCTTCTCCTTGTCCACGTTCTTCGGCTTCTAGTCCTGGGTAGGCCCCTGGAGTATCAATAAATGAAACAACTGGGATTCCAAATTTTTCAGCAGATTTCATTAAACGTAACGCTTTTCTGTATCCTTCAGGGTTAGACATTCCAAAATTTCTATATTGTCTAGTTTTGGTATTGTAGCCTTTTTGTTGACCGATAAACATGTAAGACTGATCTCCAATTTTTCCTAAGCCACCAATCATTGCTTTATCGTCTTTAAAATTTCGATCACCGTGAAGTTCTAAAAAAGTATCTCCACAAATAGCATTGATATAGTCTAAAGTGTAAGGTCTGTTTGGGTGGCGAGATAATTGTACTCGTTGCCAAGGCGTTAAATTTTTATATATATCTTTTTTTGTGTCTTCTAATTTTTTCTTAATCTGAGTACAAGTATTTGTAACATCAACATCACTCTCCTCTCCAATTTTACAAGCCTTAACAAATTGCTCATTTAATTCTTTTATTGGTAATTCAAAGTCAAGATATTCCATAGAATTCATTTTGTATTATTTGAATAATTGTTGACAAATATAAAGGATATTGTCTATAATTGGTTATTCTTTTTCGGTAGTTTTTAAGATACCATTAATAATTACGGTAATTAAAATGATAACTGCTCCTAGGTAAAAAGTAGGGCTCATATATTCTTTTTCTCCTAGAATAAGCAAAGCTAAAATAATACCATAAACAGGTTCCATATTGGTAGTTAGCATCACAGTATAAGGGCTAATCCATTTCATAACGTGTACTGAAGCAATAAACGCATAGGCTGTACAAACCGAAGCTAATAGCAGCAAATAAGTCCAATCACTTCCCGATAGATTGAAGAAATTTGCATCGAAATCTCCAGTAAAAAGCATAAATATTGAAATAAAAATTACACCAAAAATCATTTCGTAAAAAGTAATCACTGTAGCATTGTGGTTTTTTACAAGCATCCCGTTAAATATGGCAAATAATGCACCTAAAAACGAAGCTAATAAAGCCAGTAGTATCCCTACGATATAATCAGATTCTACTTTAAAAATAATATATAATCCAATGATTACTACGAATCCAAATACTACTTCGTATTTAATGATTTTTCGTTTGTAAATTATTGGTTCTAATAGTGAAGCAAAGAAAGCTCCTGTTGACATCATCGCTAATGTAATTGATACATTAGAAACTTTAATCGCAGAGAAAAATGCTAACCAATGTACAGCGATTAAAAAACCTACAGCAGCAAATTTTAGTAAAGAACTTTTGGATACTTTTAATTTATCTTTTCTTAAAAATATATAAATTAATATGAAAACTGCTCCCAAGGACATTCTGAACCAAACCAACGGAAAAGCACTAATAGAAATTAAATCGCCCAATACTGCGGTAAATCCCCAAATGAAGACAATAAAATGTAAATGAAGGTAATTTATTAATTTATCGTTTCGCATTTCGAAGTAGATAAACTGCCAAAATAGCAAAAACAAAATTAGGAAACCAAGTAGCTACAAAAGGAGAAAAATCACTCTGCTCTGCCATAGTACCAAATATTTTATCAAAAAATATAAATATCATTCCAATACCTATTCCAATTGCTAGGTTCACTCCCATCCCTCCTCTTCTTTTCATAGAAGAAACTGCCACAGCAATAATCGTTAAGATATATGCAGAAATTGGCAAACTCCATCGCTTGTTCCGAACCACTTCATATCTATTAATATAAGTTGATCCTCGTTTTTTTTCTCTTGCAATAAATGAATTAAGCTCAAATATATCAAGGGTTTCTGCTATATACTTTACAGGAGTTAAATCTTCTAAATCAAAACTGAAAGTAGTGTCCTTCTTTTCTGCAGAAACTAAAATATCTTCATTTTCGTAAATGGTTCTTTTAAAATATTTATACAACGAATAGGTAGAATCTACTTCATTAAAAACAATTCTCTCTGCTTTTATTTTATAAACCATTTTATTACCGTCGAAATGTTCTAAAGTAAAATTATTCCCAGATTTTTCAGTAACATTAAAATAACTAACATATATATAATCGTTATCATTAATTTGCCTATAAACATTGGATTTTGTTCTATCGTCTCTTCCGTTTTTTAAATACTTATATGTAAATTCATTAAAGCCCTTACTAGCCATAGGTGCCAAATACATTCCCATTATTAATGCACCTATACAAACAATAGTTGCACCTATAATATAAGGACGTAAAAAACGATAATAGGAAACACCACTGCTTAAAAATGCGATTACTTCGGTGTTATTAGCCAGTTTTGAAGTAAACCAAATTACTGAAAGAAATAAAAACAAAGGAAATAATAAGTTAGCAAAATAGATGGTAAAATTTAAATAATACTCCGCAATTTCAATAAATGGGACATCTCTTTCCAGAATTTTATCAATTTTTTCTGAAAGATTTACGATAATTCCAATTGGTATAAATAGCAAAAGCAATAAAGCGAAAGTCCCCAAGTACCTTTTTAAAATATATTTATCGAGTATGCTTAGCATGAAACTATAACCTTTTATCCATTTGTGTTACCATCATTTTTTTCCAGACTGCAAAGTCTCCGGCTAAGATATGCTTTCTCGCCTCACGAACCAACCATAAATAAAAACCTAAGTTGTGTATGGTCGCAATTTGCTTTCCTAACATTTCATTTACGGTAAAAAGATGACGGAGATATGCTTTGCTATATGCTGTATCTACCCAAGTTATATTCATTGAATCGATTTCAGAAAAATCATCTTCCCATTTTTTATTTTTAATATTAATGGTTCCGTG
>JASFZG010000118.1:0-18653 GCA_046055745.1 Flavobacteriaceae bacterium
GCACTTAATATACGGTTTGCTTCCGCTTTTCCTTTTGCATCAATAATTACTTTTTCAGCTTCTTTTTGGGCGGTTACCAATCTAAATTCGTATTCTAATGATTCTTGTTCTTGCTTTAATTTACGCTCAATTGCTTGTTTGATTGTAGATGGTAAAGTTACATCTCTAATCAACACATCATTTAGCTGAACATATTGCTTGTCAAGTATTTTTTTAGTTTCGTCAAATATTTCTTGCTGAATTACATCACGTTTACTAGAGTATAATTGCTCTGGTGTATAACGACCAACTACAGACCTTGCTGCAGATCGAATTGCTGGTTTTATAACTCTCATTTCGTATTCTTCTCCTCTAGTTTGATGTAACATTCCTAGGGTTTCGTAATTAGGTTGATACCAAGCAGAGGCATCAATCATAATATCTAATCCATTTGAAGAAAGCACTTTCATATCTTCAAAAAACAATTCTTTTTGCCGTACTTCATAAATAAAAACTTTATTCCAAGGTGCAACAATATGAAAGCCCTCACCCATTGGCGGCTCATCTACCACAACACCATTATCAAAAGTTTTGTATAAAACTCCTGCTTCTCCAGAGCGGATTGTGATTGCAGATTTAAAAATAATTATGATTGTAAAGACTAATAGTATTACAATAGGTATTCCAATTTTAGGTACTTTTTCCATTTTTTAATTTATTTAGTTAGTGTTATTAATTATTATATAAGGCCGTTATACTTTCTAAGGAACCATTCTATACTTAACGATAAAATTATCAATCCGAGTAAGTATTTCCAATCGATTAAAGGTACCACTTTTTGTTTGCTTTTTTGGATTTTCTGAAAGGTGTTATTTTCAATTAAATCATTGATTAAAGTAGTTGCTTCTGAAATATAATAAGCCTTTCCATTTGTATTAGTCGCTACTTTGGACAGCTTTGTTACATCTGCATTTAAAAATTGTTGTTCTACATTAAAGTTTAGGATTGTAAAATTACCACTTCTTGAAACTGCCTCTCCATTTACAGAAACTTTATATGAATAATTTCTAGCTTCCAAATTATTTAAATCTACTTCGTAAAAATTTGATTTTAATAATAATGGAAACTCTTTCTTACTATTAGTTTTAGTATTTGTTACTGAAATTAATAAACTAGACCTTGAGTCAAACACAAAGTTTTTATCAAAATATTGAGCCGAAATTTTAATAGGTTTATTATTATAATAAAATGATTCATTTGAGACTTCCAACCTACTTCTACGCTTGTTGGAAGCTAAATACTGAACCGTTTTTCCTATAAAGTTATCAAACTCTTCAAAACTATTATTTTCTAAATATGATTGTGCTCTCCATCGCCAAACTCCCTCTCCATCAAAAATTGCATCTCTTTTACCATTAATTTCGGTAGTTGCAAATAAGGCACTTTCGGTAGTGTAACCATCAATAGATTGTTCTAAAATAAACTCGTTAGGCACTAAAATTTCTAACTCTCCAAATAATGTTCTTAAAGGTCTGTAATTACTAAATCCAATATCATCTATTGCAAAGGAACCATAATTAGTATTTAATATTCCTAATACGTTTTCAGTTTGATTGATCACCTCTTTTCTGAAATTAGATTGTATTGTATTTAAAAAATTCCAATCGGTTTCTAAACCTGTAAATGTAAAGGTGTTTTTCTCCAGTTTTTTTAATTCTGAATATAGGCTTGCGAATTTTCTACTAGGTTGAAATAAAATTATTAGTTGAAAATCATTCAACAATGACAAAGCTTCCGAAGGTTTTTTAATTTCAACTTTTCGTTGTTCATTGCTTTCTATCGACTTTTTTAACATTCCCAAATCAGGATGTATAATTTCACTTACAATCAATACTTTGGTTGCCTGATCTATCACTTCTACAGCAAATTGTTTGCTATTATTGGTTTTATTTTTCTCAATATCTAAAGGAATAATTTGAGCGGTATATTTATGAAATCCAACCGATGAAGCTGGTAAAGTAAAAGAGAGAATTTTGGTGTTTTCTTTTTCAGTAAATGAAATATTTTCTTTGTGAAGTGTCGTGTTTCCTTGTTTTACTTCAAATTTAGAAGAAATAGATTCAGTGCCAGAATATACCAAAATCGCTTCTACTGGAAATTTATTCTTTAAAAACGCATAACTATTGCTATTGAGTTGTTCTATTCTTAAATCGATATGCTTCGTGGAATCTCCTAAAATTAAAGGGTATATTGCATTATCAAAAGTTGCAGAACTAAACTCGTAATCACTTCCTAATGTTTGATTTCCATCAGTAATTATTATGGTTGGAGCAACTTCATTTTTAAACAGCTCGTTAGTTGCTGAAAGTGCTTTTGAAATGTTGGTATTCTTTTCAGAAAAAGAAAGAGAATCATTTTGACTAAAATCATTTCCGAAGCTATAAAATGAAAGATCAAATTTATCGTTTAATACTTCATTGCTTTTTAAGGATTCAATTAAATCCAAAACATTGTTAGATTGATTCAATTCTTCTACCGAAGCTGAATTATCTATCAATACAGGTAAATTGGGTTTTTGTATCGTATAACTTTCAGAAGTAAATTTAGGATTGATTAGCAGTAATAAAACTGAAAATATGGTTACAAAACGTAAAGTTCCGTAAATCCATTTGTATTTATTTGAAAATTTTGTTTGATAACCATACATGAAAATTGCCAGTATAAGTGAGACTATACTGGCAATGATTATAAAAAGTATGGTTTGGGACATATAGTTTTATTGAACTAAAAATGATTTAAGTAAGCATTCCTCCGTCAACATTTAAAACTTGACCTGTAATATAAGAAGACATATCGCTTCCCAAGAAAACACAAGTATTTGCGATTTCTTCAGGCGTTCCTCCTCTTTTTAAAGGAATTGCTTCGTAGTAAAGTTTGATGGTATCTTCTCCTAGTTTTTCAGTCATTTCGGTAACAATAAATCCTGGTGCAATCGCATTCGAACGGATGTTACGTGATCCTAACTCAATTGCCATAGATTTTGTAAAACCAATAATACCTGCTTTTGAAGCTGCATAATTACTTTGTCCAGCATTTCCTTTTACACCAATAACAGAACTCATATTAATAATAGAACCTTTGCGTTGTTTCAACATTGTTCGTTGAACTGCTTTGGTCATATTAAAAACCGACTTTAGGTTAACTTGAATAACGCGATCAAAATCTTCTTCGGTCATTCGCATTAACAAGTTATCTTTTGTAATTCCTGCGTTATTAATTAATATATCAATAGAACCAAATTCTTTAACAACCTCAGCTGCTAATTCTTGAGCTTCTTCATAGTTGGAAGCATCACTTTTATAGCATTTTACTTTTACTCCTTCTTTTGAAACATCTGTTTCTATTGCTTTTGCAGCTTCTTCAGATGAGCTGTATGTAAAAGCAACATTGGCTCCGTGTTTTGCAAAAACTTCGACAATAGATTTACCTATTCCTCGACTTCCACCTGTAATGATTGCGGTTTTCCCTTCTAATAACTTCATTTTTACGTGTTTTTTCTGAATGATTTCAAATATACCAATTCGTTTTAAATTCTTCATAAAAAAAGCCTTGTTAAATGTAACAAGGCTTTTGATTTTATTAAAGTTTTAGGACTAGCCTAAAATTTCTTTTACTTTTTTTCCTATTTCAGCTGGAGAATCAACTACGTGAACTCCGTTAGCGCTTAATATTTTCTTTTTTGCTTGAGCAGTATCATCACTTCCTCCAACAATAGCACCTGCGTGTCCCATCGTTCTTCCTGCAGGAGCAGTTTCACCAGCAATAAAGCTGATAATTGGTTTTGTTGAACCACTTTCTTTATACCACTTAGCTGCTTCCGCTTCCAAGTTTCCTCCAATTTCACCAATCATTACTACACAGTTGGTTTCTGGATCGTTGATTAACATCTCTACTGCATCTTTTGTAGTTGTTCCAATAATTGGATCTCCACCAATACCAATAGCAGTTGAAATTCCGTAACCTTGTTTCACTACTTGATCTGCAGCTTCATAAGTTAAAGTTCCTGATTTAGATACAACACCCACATTTCCTTTTTTGAAAACAAAACCTGGCATAATACCAACTTTTGCTTCTTCTGGAGTAATTACTCCCGGACAGTTAGGGCCAACTAAACGACAGTCAATATCTTTAATATAATCAGATACTTTAATCATATCTGCAACAGGAATTCCTTCAGTAATACAAATAATTACTTTTATTCCTGCTTCGGCAGATTCCATAATTGCATCGGCAGCAAATGCTGGTGGTACAAAAATTATACTTGTATCTGCTTCTACTTCTTTAACAGCATCTGCAACTGTATTAAAAACAGGCTTATCAAGGTGCATTTGACCACCTTTGCCTGGAGTTACACCACCAACAACATTGGTACCGTAATCGATCATTTGACCAGCGTGAAAAGTTCCTTCTCCACCGGTAAATCCTTGAACTATAATCTTTGAATCTTTATTTACTAAAACACTCATTTTATATGAATTTTTATTTGATTTTTTCTAGGTGCAAATATACCTATTTTAATGAAGATAATTAACGAAATTACACCTTAACTTGATGGTAAGATTCGTTGGTGTCATCTAGATCTGTAACTGGCTGGCTTATTAAGTGACCGCGGTACATTTTTCCATCTTTTATTTTCCAAATACCAATAAAATGAGATATTCCCAATTCTTCATCGGGATTTTCCTTAGTTGTAATATAGTATTTATAACGAATGGTCACATAATCATCATCTTCTAATAAATGACTAATTTCTATACGTAAATCGTGATAGGTTCTTCTCATTTCAGAAAAGAAAGCAATTAAATCATCATAAAGCATAATGGTTAACCCATCCATGCTATTCCAAATTAACTCTAAATCTTTATGAAAATAATTATCCAATACCGTTTCATCCTTAAGAATATCTGCTTGATGAAATTCTTTTACTAGCTCTTTTGGGGATGTTTTCATTTAAGTTTATCTATTTTTTCTAAAATTTCTGGTATCAATCTTATTGCTGCAATTTCTTTATATTTTTTTCTAAAATCATCTGCAGGAATACCAAAATAAGATTTATGTCCTGCTAGCGATTTACTAACACCACTTTTTGCTGAAATAACGGCTTTTTCACCAATGGTAATTCCGCTTGTAATTCCAGCTTGCCCCCAAATAGTTACAAAATCTTCTATAATTACACAACCTGAAATACCTACTTGCGAAGCAATTAAACAACGCTTACCAATGACAGTATCGTGACCAACATGAACTTGGTTGTCAATTTTGGTTCCTTCACCAATAATGGTGGAAGCACTTACTCCTTTATCTATGGTACAAAGCGCTCCTAAATCCACATTGTCTTCTAAAACTACATTACCACCACTTAAAAGTTTATCAAATTTTTCTGGTCGATTTTTATAATAGAAAGCATCTGCTCCTAAAATAGTTCCGCTATGGATGGTTACGTTATTTCCAATTACTGCATTATCATAAATGGAAACATTTGCGTGAATTAAGCAATTATTTCCAATTTTTACATTATTTCCAATAAACACATTAGGTTGTATAATTGTATTTTCTCCAATTATAACAGATTCTGCAATGGCTGCTGAAGCGGAAATAAAAGGATTAAAATGATTGGTCAATTTATTGAAATCTCTAAAAGGATCATCCGTAATCAACAATACCTTTCCTTCTGGGCAGTCCACTTTTTTGTTAATTAAAACAATAGTTGCAGCAGATTCTAGGGCTTTATCGTAATATTTTGGGTGATCTACAAAAACAATATCTCCAGATTCTACCACATGAATTTCATTCATTCCCAAAACTGGAAATTCGGCATTACCAATATAATCACAATTTAAAATTTTTGCAATATCTTCAAGAATTTGAGGAGTTGAAAATTTCATTTTTTAAGAGTTTTATAAAAATTATCTATGATTTAATACGCTCTTGATATTGTCCTTTATCGGTATCTATTCTAATTTTATCACCTTCATTAATAAAAAGAGGCACATTGATTTTTGCTCCTGTTTCAACAATGGCGGGCTTTGTTGCGTTAGTTGCTGTATTTCCTTTTATACCAGGTTCGGTAGAGGCAACTTCTAAAACTACATGAGCTGGTAATTCTACAGAAAGAGGAGAATCATCTTCTGTATTGATCTGAATGGTCACTATTTCACCTTCTTTCATCAAATCTGAATTGTCTAAAAAATCTTTTTCCATTTGAATTTGTGAGTAATCCGCATTATTCATAAAATGATACGTTTCTCCATCATTGTATAAAAACTGAAATTTATGCGTTTCCACTCTAACCTCATCAATTTTATGTCCAGCTGAAAAAGTGTTATCAATTACCTTTCCTGTTGTTACACTTTTTAATTTGGTTCTTACAAACGCTGGGCCTTTACCAGGTTTTACATGTTGAAAATCTATAATTTTAAAAATATCGTGATTATACTTAATACATAAACCTTTTCTAATATCTGAAGTACTTGCCATAATTATTTTGTTGTTTTTTATTAATTTGAAAAATATCCTTTCATTATTCCTCTTTTGGAATTCTTTATAAACTGAAGGATTTCATCTCTTTCTGTCGTTGCTGCCATATCGGCTTCAATAAGGCGAACTGCCTGAGAGTTATTATAATTTTTTTGATATAATATTCTATAAATACTTTGAATCTCCCGAATTTTTTCAGATTTATAACCTCTTCGTCTTAATCCAATAGAGTTTATTCCAACATAAGACATTGGCTCTCTAGCTCCTTTTACATAAGGTGGAACATCTTTTCTTACTAAGGTTCCTCCAGTAACAAATGCATGTTGACCAATAGAGCAAAATTGATGAACAGCTGTCATACCTGCAAGAATTACATGATCCCCTACTGTAACGTGTCCTGCTAAAGTACTGTTATTTGAAAAGATACAATTATCACCGACGATACAATCGTGGGCAATATGGCAATAAGCCATAATTAAACAGTTTTTACCAATAACCGTTTTACCACGATCTACGGTACCTCTATTAATGGTAACATACTCTCTTAATGTAGTGTTATTGCCAATTTCTACTGTAGTTTCTTCATCTTGAAATTTTAAATCTTGTGGTACTGCAGAAATTACACAACCAGGAAAAATATTACAATTCTTACCTATTCTAGCTCCTTCCATAATGGTAACGTTAGATCCAATCCAAGTACCATCACCAATTATCACATTATTATGAATGGTCGTAAAAGGCTCTATTACTACGTTTTTGGCTATTTTTGCGCCTGGATGTACATATGCTAAAGGTTGATTCATTTTTCTAATTTTAATTTTGATAAATAGGTAAAAATGTGTTCGCTTCTGATTCTAATATTATACTATTAATATTTTGAAATCCGCTCCGGAACATCTATTTATTTTTAGTTTTTACTATTTGAGCCATTAATTCAGCTTCTGTTACTAATATTCCGTTTACATAAGCTTTCCCAGACATTAACACAATCCCTCTTCTTATTGGTTCGTCTAAAACCAGATCAAAAATTAAAGTATCACCTGGATTAACTTGTCTTTTAAACTTTACATTATTTATTTTTAGAAAATATGTTAGATAGTTCTCTGGATCTGGAACCATACTTAATGCTAGGATTCCTCCTGCTTGTGCCATTGCCTCAACAATTAAAACTCCTGGCATTACTGGTGCTCCTGGAAAATGACCTACGAAAAAAGGTTCATTCATGGTTACATTTTTAAGGCCTACCACATGGGTATCTGTAAGTTCTAGAATTTTATCTACCAATAAAAACGGAGGGCGATGTGGCAACATATCCATAATCGCATTCACATCTTTAACCGGTGGTTTTGTTAAATCGAATTTTGGAACTTTATTCCTTTTTTCAATTTTTATAATCTTAGCTAGTTTTTTAGCAAACTGTGTATTTACTAGGTGTCCCGGTTTGTTGGCAATAACTTTTCCTCGGATCCTAGTTCCTATTAAAGATAAATCTCCAATTACATCTAACAGTTTATGCCTTGCAGCTTCGTTAGGGTGATGTAGTGTTAAATTATCTAAAATTCCATTAGGTTTAATAGAGACACTATCTTTTCCGAAAGCTACTTTCAATTTCTCCATGGTTTCTGGAGACAATGCCTTATCCACATAAACAATCGCGTTATTTAAATCACCCCCTTTAATAAGTCCGTGATCTAATAACATTTCTATTTCATGAAGAAAACTGAAGGTTCTTGCATTTGAAATTTCCTTTTTAAATTCTGAAATTTCATTAATGGATGCATTTTGTGTTCCTAAAACATTGGTTCCGAAATCTACCATAGTAGTTACTTCATACTTATTTGAAGGCATTACCATGATTTCACTTCCAGTACTTTCGTCTTTATAAGTGATAATTTCTTTTACCACATATTCTTCAACAAAAGCATCTTGTTCTTGAATACCTGCTTCCTCTAATATTTCAATAAAATATTTGGACGACCCATCCATAATTGGGGGTTCTGAAGCATTTAATTCAATAATACAATTATCTATTTGTAAGCCTACTAAAGCAGCCAACACATGTTCTGAAGTATTAATATTAACTCCATGTTTTTCTAGATTTGTACCTCTTTGTGTGTTTGTTACATAACAAGCGTGTGCTTCAATCACTGGTTTTCCTTCTAAATCTACCCTAGTAAATGCATACCCATAATTTTCTGGAGCCGGTTTAAAAGTTATTGTGACTTCTTTACCTGTATGCAATCCTACTCCCGAAAGAGTTACTTCCGTAGCTATTGTGCGTTGTTTAATTTCAGTTTTAATCATTAGTAATGTTTTTCTCTAAAGCATTAATTCTATTAACTATTTTAGGTAAGTTTTTAAAATGAACATAACTCTTGTTGTAATCACTGTAACCAAAAGATGGCGATCCTTGAATTGCCTCACCGTCTTTTATATTTTTACCTATTCCACTTTGCGCTTGGATTCGTACATTGTTTCCGATAGTTAAATGACCTGCAAAACCTACTTGACCACCAATCAAACAGCTTTCTCCAATTTTTGTGGAACCTGCAATTCCTGTTTGAGCAGCAATGACAGTGTTTTTTCCAATCTCAACATTATGAGCAATTTGTATTTGATTGTCTATCTTCACTCCTTTTCTAATGATAGTCGAACCTAAAGTTGCTCTATCTATTGTAGTTGCAGCACCAATATCAACATTATCCTCTATAATTACATTTCCAGTTTGTGGCACTTTTGTAAATTCACCTTTTTCATTGGGAGTAAAACCAAATCCATCAGCACCAATAATAGCGCCGCTATGGATTACGCAATTATTTCCAATTACCGTATCTGAATATATTTTAGCTCCAGAAAATAGAGTAATACCATTCCCAATCGAAACATTATCGCCTATATAAACATTAGGGTATATTTTTACATTATTGCCAATTTTTACATTCTCACCTAAATAAGCAAAAGCACCAATATAAATATTATCTCCATAGGAAGCACTTTCTGAAATAAACACAGGTTGTTCAATTCCTGTTTTATTCATCTTTACTTGATTGTAATACTCCAATAATTTTGAAAACGATTTATATGCATCTTCCACTCTAATTAATGTGGTTTCAATAGCTTGATCTGCTTTAAAATCCGCATTTACAATAACTGCCGAAGCCTTTGTTGTATATATATATTGCGTATATTTTGGATTGGCAAGAAAGCTTAAACTTTCATTAACACCTTCTTCAATTTTTGATAGCTTTGATACTTCTACTTCTGGGTTTCCATCCACTTCTCCTTCTAATATCCCGGCTATTTGAGCTGCTGTAAATTTCACACTTTATAATTTATTAGTTTTTTAATCGATATGCAAAAATAGAAAAAAAGGAGCACTATTTGGTTTTTGGGAAACACATATAATTTTTCACTACTTTTTTAGATAATGCTTTCAAATTTAATTGGTCACTCGCATTGGCAACATCTATAACTTCTCCCGTTTTTTTATATAAATTTATGGTGTCTTTTTCCATACTATATGCCTGATTTGTAATCTGTCCCGTAAACACAAAATAGGAAGCTTCTTCTTCAGAAATGTCATACTTCAACATCATTTTCTTTTTTGCATTTTGAATTTTTTCTTCGGAAAAGGAACCAGATTGCATTTCAATCTTCAGTAAATCACGATTTAAAAGCATTTCTGAAATATTTTTTAAGACAAAATCATCTTCCGAAACCCACGATTTCATAGCTGAAACAATATCGTAATCGTCTAGTTTTGAAAAAGTTTCTAATGTTTCTAAATCAAAATTTTCTTTTGAAACTGAATTCTTCATAAAATAGGAAAGAGCTGAACTTGATTGCAGTACGACACCCTTCAGTGTTAATTCTTTTGCTCGTTTCAATAATCTTGTGACTAATTGTTCGGCCACCAAACTGGTTTTATGCAAATAAACCTGCCAATACATTAATCGTCTGGCGATGATAAATTTTTCAACTGAATAAATTCCTTTTTCTTCCACCACTAAATTATCTTCAAAAACATTTAACATACTAATTAACCGTTCAGAATTAACGGCCCCCTCAGAAACACCAGTATAAAAACTATCACGTTTTAGGTAATCCATTCGGTCCATATCCAACTGACCCGAAATTAGCTGATAAAAGAAATTTCGAGGGTATTCATTCTTAAATATTTGAATGGCAAGCGTTAATCTGTTGTTAAATTCTTTGTTTAATGCGTCCATAAAAAGCAAAGAAATACATTCATGATCTACGTTTTCTACAATGCTATGTTCCATTGCATGCGAAAACGGGCCGTGCCCTATGTCGTGTAAAAGTATAGCTATGTAAAGTGCTTCAGACTCCTCTTTAGAAATTTTAATCCCTTTAAAAAGAAGTACTTGTACTGATTTCCGCATCAAATGCATCGCACCAATTGCATGATGAAAACGAGTATGATGTGCTCCTGGATATACCAAATAAGACATTCCCATTTGGGTGATCCTTCGAAGTCGTTGAAAATATCGATGCTCGATTAATTCAAAAATGAGTGGGCTAGGTATGGTAATAAAACCATAGATTGGGTCGTTAATGATTTTGAGTTTGTTTTGCGAATTCAATCTTTAACTTTTATTTATTAGTAAAAGGTGTTTTAATAGAGTACTTCAGGTTTATTTTTGCAGTACTAATTGAAACTATTTTTACAACCATTTCAATTAAAAAAACAAATATACGTATATGAGCGATATAAAGATACTTTGGGTAGATGATGAAATAGAATTATTAAAACCACATATTATTTTTCTAGAAAAGAAAAATTATAAAGTCACTAAAGCGATGAGTGGAATGGAAGCTCTTGAAGAAATAAAGGCGCAGAATTTCGATATTGTTTTTTTAGATGAAAACATGCCAGGTTTAACAGGACTTGAAACACTTTCTGAAATTAAAGAACAACAGGCAACTCTTCCCGTAGTGATGATTACCAAGAGTGAAGAAGAATATATTATGGAAGAAGCTATTGGATCAAAAATAGCCGATTACTTGATTAAACCTGTAAATCCGAATCAGATACTTTTGAGTTTAAAAAAGAATTTAGACCATTCTCGTTTGATTTCAGAAAAAACAACTTCAAGTTACCAACAAGAGTTTAGAAAAATTGCAATGGATCTTTCTATGGTAAATTCCTATGAAGAATGGGTAGAAATGTATCAAAAATTGGTTTACTGGGAATTAGAATTAGAAAACATTGACGATTCTGGAATGTTCGAAATATTAGAATCTCAAAAAAATGAAGCAAACACGCAGTTTTGTAAATTTATAGATAAAAACTACCCAAGTTGGTTTGATTATAAACAAGACTCACCAATAATGTCGCATACTCTTTTTAAAGAACGTGTGCTTCCTGTAATTGAAAAACAAAAAACACTTTTTATTGTAGTTGATAATTTACGTTATGACCAGTGGAAAGCTTTTGAGCCTTTTTTAACAAGCAGCTATAAAAAAAATAGTGAGGAGTTATATTACGGTATTTTACCAACCGCTACACAATACGCTAGAAATGCTATCTTTTCTGGTTTAATGCCTAGTGATATGGAAAAATTACATCCTAATTTGTGGTTAAACGATACCGATGAAGGAGGAAAAAACATGTATGAAAAGGAATTTTTAGAAGCACAATTAAAAAGGCTTGGCAAAAATTTAAATTGGAGTTATCATAAAATATCCAGCTTAAAACAAGGTAAAAGATTGTCTGATAATTTTAGAACTCATAAAAATGAAGATTTAATTGCTGTGGTATATAATTTTGTAGATATGCTTTCACATTCAAAAACTGAAATGGAAGTAATTAAAGAATTAGCTTCCACAGATAAATCATATCGTTCTTTAACGCAAAGTTGGTTTAAAAATTCTCCTTTGTTAGATATTATTCAGCAGGCTTCACAATTAGGTTTTAAATTAATTATTACTACCGATCACGGAACCATCAATGTAAAAAATCCAACCAAAGTTATTGGTGATCGCAATATCAGTTCTAATTTAAGATATAAGACAGGTAGAAGTCTTTCTTATGAAGAAAAAGACGTGTTGGTCTCTAAAGACCCAGGGAAGATTCACTTACCTTCTATTAATATGAGTAGTTCTTTCATATTTGCAAAGGGAGATTTGTTTTTTGCTTATCCAAATAACTTCAATCATTATGTTAGTTATTATAGAAACACATATCAACATGGTGGAATTTCAATGGAAGAAGTTCTAATTCCATTCGTCACACTTGATCCAAAGTAG
Source organism: Flavobacteriaceae bacterium (assembly GCA_046055745.1). GTDB lineage: Bacteria > Bacteroidota > Bacteroidia > Flavobacteriales > Flavobacteriaceae > Marifrigoribacter. Next base: position 12,787 of record JASFZG010000118.1, read on the forward strand.
TTCTTTTTTGTAGGTTTTTTCCTACTTAACTACATATAAACGAGATATTTAGCATATAAACGGTATATAATTATATATTCGCGCTTAAGTGTAAGAATGGAATATACATTTACTTTAAACGAATTGCCGAAAGTGGCAGGAGAAATTTTATCTACTGTTTCTAATAAAGTATTATTATTTTATGGAGAGATGGGATCTGGTAAAACAACTCTAATAAAAGAAGTTTCTAAACAGCTAGGAGTCAAAGGGTCAATAAGTAGTCCAACTTTTGCTATTGTAAATGAATATAAACTAGACAACGATAAGTTATATCATTTCGATTTTTACAGAATAAATAAAGAAGAAGAAGCACTGGACATTGGTGTCGAGGAATATTTATATTCTGGTCATTGGAATTTAATAGAATGGCCACAAAAAATAGAAACATTAATACCAAAAGAAAGTACAATTATAAAACTAACTAAAAACCAAGACGGAAGTAGAACATTAAAAATAAATCCAGTGAAATAAATTGAAACGATATACATAACTGTTACACAAACTTTTAAATTAACTCCAATACGTAAATTTTTAAGCAGGTTTTTGTTGTTTAAAAAGAAAACTTACAAAAATACGGATAACTTAATTTATATACTTGTGTTTTTTTGCTATAGGTTTGTACTATTAAACCCACAAAAAACTAACATTATGAAACTTACAAAATTATTTTTTATCGTAGCAATTTTAGGAACTGGACTTTTTGTATCTTGTACCCCTGAAAGCATCGAAGATGGACAAACAGAACAACAAGTTGACTCAACAGGATTACAAGCTCCAAGACAAGGGTAAGAAATCTTTAGTACTTGGTGGTATCATAGTTTTATTAATAGCTATATCACCCTTTCTATTCTATACATATAAAAGTCTTCCTAACAACACTCAAGTTTGGGAGACTTTTATATTTTCAACTACCACATCCTATTTTTCTGTTAATGCTTTTGGATGGTTTTTAGTAGGTAAAATAATTCCAATATATTTATTATTATTGTGGTTTTTCACTTGCAAACATTGGTGGCATTGGATTATTTTAGTTCCAATTACTATGTATATTTTTCAATTATGGGGAATTATTAATCAGAGTAAGGAATTTGATGAAGTAGAATTAATATACCTGTTACCATTAATGATGGTAGTAATTCCAGCAGTTTATGTCATTAGAGCAAAATTATTTGCTAAAATTCACAGTGATGACCTTAAATCTTTTGAAGAAGAATTAGGTCAAAAAAGAACCGTTTGGCAGCAAATTAAAGATTTGTTTAGATAGTATTCTATTTCATAAATCTTTTATTATTCCGTAATTTGCTATTTCTAATAAAATTATAAATGGCTAAGTCACCTTTTACCAAAGAGCAATTACTACCTCAAGAAGAAACTTTAGAAATTTCTCGTAAAAAGGGAAACCTTTGTATTGGGATTCCAAAAGAAACATACTTTCAAGAAAAAAGAATTTGTTTAACTCCAGATGCTGTTGCTGCTATTGTTTCTAACGGACATAGAGTTTTAGTAGAAAATGGAGCTGGTGAAGAAGCAGGTTTTTCTGACATAGATTACAATGAAGCTGGAGCAGAATTAACCAATGATACACAAAAGATTTTTGGCTGCCCAATAATATTAAAAGTGGAACCTCCTACCCTCGAAGAAATTGAATACATCAACCCTAAAACGGTTTTAATTTCTGCTTTACAACTTAAAACTCGTGAAAAGGAATATTTTGAAGCTTTAGCAAAAAAGAAAATTACAGCATTAGCATTTGAATTTATAAAAGATGAAGCACATAGCTATCCAGCAGTTAAAGCTTTAAGTGAAATTGCAGGAACTGCCTCTGTATTAATTGCTTCAGAATTAATGGTAAATTCAGAAATTGGAAATGGCCTTTTATTTGGAAACATAAGTGGAGTACCTCCTGCAGAAGTTGTTATTATAGGAGCTGGAACTGTTGGTGAATTTGCTACACGATCTGCTTTAGGACTAGGCGCAAATGTAAAGGTCTTTGATAGTTCGATTACAAGACTTAGAAAACTCCAAGTAAATGTAGGAAGAACATTATATACCTCTACCCTGCAGCCAAAATATTTGATGAAAGCCTTACGACGTTGTGATGTTGCAATTGGTGCTTTAAAAGGGTCAAATAGATCCCCAGTTGTTGTAACCACAACAATGGTGGAGAATATGAAAAAAGGTGCCGTAATTATTGATGTAAGTGTTGATATGGGCGGTTGTTTTGAAACCACTGAAATCACATCACACGATCAACCAACAAAAGTTAAATACGGTGTTATCCATTATGGAGTTCCAAATATTCCTGCCCGATACCCAAAAACTGCATCTATTTCAATTAGTAACATCTTCACTCCTTACCTTTTAGACATTGCAGAATCTGGTGGTTTAGAAAATGCCATCCGTTTTGATAGTGGATTGAAAAATGGTTTGTACTTTTACCGCGGAATTTTAACGAACAAAGCTGTAGCAGATTGGTACGATATGCCATATAGTGATCTTAATTTGTTGATTTTCTAAAAACATTACAGAAATTCTAATTTACTTATGAGCTTATTAAAACGATTTGCATTCTATTTTGGCGGATTTGGTATTGGATTAGTCCTTTTATATTTTTTTGTTGGAGGAAGTGGTGCTTCATGTGAATATGATTATGGTCCAGGATCTAGAACAAAGAAAAATATTCGGCTCAAGAAACGTGCTTTTTCTGAAAACACTTTAGATTTTCTAAAAAACAACCAATTAGATACTTCAGCAATATCTTATTTGCTTAAAAATGGTAATGTACTTTTTTCTGAAAGTAATACTAAATTAGACTCTTGTAAAATTTATGTAATTGAAGGTAATTCAGCTTCAGAAGAAAATTCAGAAGCTATTAAAAAATTGAAAATAAAAGTTGAAAACTGTGATAGTATTGCAACGGTTAAAGAAGTATTGTTTTCGGAATAATTAGCTTATAAAATCAAATCTAAATCCCACTTTTTGTTATTATTATAATGTAGAGTTCCGTTACAAACTTCTAAAGTTGACGGTAAATTATTTGCAAAAAGACTTCCTGTTCCAAGGCCCTGTGGCAATTTACTGTTTTTTGAAAACGTATATTGCGCAATCGCATTTAATCCCACATTACTTTCTAATGCTGAAGTTATCCACCAACCAATATTATTATTTTCAGCTTTTTCTATCCAAGAATCACTTCCTTTAAATCCACCAATAAGACTCGGTTTTAATATAATATATTGAGGATTGATTGTTTCTATCATTTTTATTTTCTCTTCTTCGGAAAAAATTCCGATAAGTTCTTCGTCCAAAGCAATTGGTAGTGGAGTATCTTCACAAAGTCTTGCCATTTCTTGCCATTGTCCTTTTTTAATAGGCTGTTCGATAGAATGAAGTTGTAAATCTGAAAGCCATTTAAGCTTTTCTAAGGCTTCGGAAGGAAGAAAAGCTCCGTTAGCATCAACTCGCAACTCTATATCTGAAGCCATATATTCTTTCCGGATAGATTTTAATAAATCGAGTTCGGTTTTAAAATCAATCGCTCCAATTTTCATTTTAATACAAGTAAATCCTTGCTTCAATTTATCTGAAATTTGCTGTTTCATAAAGTCTTTATCTCCCATCCACACCAATCCGTTAATAGGAATTGATTTTTCTCCACGACTAAATTCAGAAGGAAATATTTCAAAATGATTATTTGAGTTTAGCGATTTAAAAGCAATTTCCAACCCTGTTTGAATGGAAGGAAAATCGATTAATTCTAAATATAATTGATCTAATCCTAACTGAATATTGTTGCAAAGCCATTGTAGTTTTTCTTCATAATCTGGGCGATCATCGATACTCAGTCCTTTAAACAATCCACATTCGCCAATACCCTTTTTTTTGTTTTCAGATAGAAATAAAAAATAAGTGTCTTTTGTTTTTAAGACACCTCGAGAAGTTCCACTTGGGAGTTTGAAATTTAGGGTGTATTTTTTGTAGGTGGCTTTTATCATTTTGTTTTTTTTCTCTCGCAAAGCCGCTAAGTCACAAAGAAAAACACTTAGTGTCTTAGCGAGTGTTTTTTTTACAACTCTATAGACTCCCCTATTTCCAATAACATTAAATCTTTTCCGGCATCGAAGAATTTCTTTTTTGCTTCATCGCGATCAATTTCTATAAAGCCAAATGTATCGTAATGTACGCCTAAAACTTTTTCGCATTCAACAAAATCACTTGCAATAATTGCATCGTCAATTCCCATAGTAAAATTATCGCCAATTGGTAAAATGGCAAGATCTAATTTTGTTTGTAAAGGGATTAGTTTCATATCCATTGTTAAGGCCGTATCACCAGCAATGTATATGTTTTTATGTTCTCCTTCGATTACAAACCCTCCAGGCTGACCACCGTAACTTCCATCGGGAAAAGAACTAGTATGAACTGCATTTACATATTTTAATTTTCCGAAATCAAAACCCCAATTCCCTCCGTGATTCATTGGGTGAACCCCGATTCCTTTTGCTTGAAAATGCATGGCTATTTCGTAATTACTTACAATTTTTGCACCGGTGTTTTTGGCAATTGCTTCCGCATCAAGAATATGATCTTCATGTGCATGAGTTAATAAAATATAATCCGCTTTTAATGACATAATATTTACTTTATCTTTTGATAGTGGATTCCCCGAAATAAAAGGATCTACCAATATGTGTTTTCCTGAAACTTCGATAGCAAGTGAATTTTGACCGTAGAATGTTATTTTCATAATTTAAATATTATATAAAAAGACCAAATAAAATTGAAAATGCAAAAGTACTCAAGGCTACTTTTTTAAGTTCTCCGTCCAATAGTTTTGGTGTTTTATTATTATATACTGTTTTCAAGTTTAATAGTAAAGGCAAAAATGCAATCAAAAATATGAATTGCTTTGGAGAATTATAATTTATTAATGCATAAGAAATAGATAAGGCTATAGCTGTAATAATAATAAAATAATGATAAATTTTAGATTTTTCACTTCCTAAATAAACTACCAATGTGTTTTTATTATTTTTTGCATCGTTTTCAATATCTCGCATATTATTAAGGTTAAGCACTGCCATACTTAATAAACCAATAGTGGAAGCAGGAAGCAACAAATCCCAATGTAATTGATGTGTGAATAAATAATAACTTCCTAAAACACTTAAAAGCCCGAAAAAAAGAAACACAAATAAGTCGCCAAAACCGGAGTATCCATAGGCGTTTTTTCCGATTGTATATTTAATAGCAGCAATAATTGAAGCTATTCCAAGTCCGAAAAACAATAAAGAGTTTAAAAAATCTTCTTTCCCAAAAGATTGATAAATTAACAACAAAGCTATTGCTAAAGTAATCAATGCAGTAATTAACATCGCGTTTTTCATCTGTTTAGGTGAAATAATTCCTGAAGCAACTAATCGTTTTTCTCCTTCTCTATTGTCGTCAGTTCCTTTAACACCATCTCCATAATCGTTTGCAAAATTAGAAAGAACTTGAAACCCAATTGTAGTTAATATTGCCAACCAAAATATAGAGGATTGCAAAATACTATTTTCAGTCCCTAAAGATGATCCAACAATAATTCCTGAAATAGATAATGGTAAAGTTCGTAATCTTGCTGCAGATATCCAGACATTCATTTTTGCATAGTTTTATCTTTACAAAAATACATTTAATAAAAAAAACCGCCTAATTACTTTTAGACGGTTTCCTCATTATATAAGTTATTTCTTAGTACATGACAAAAATACAATTCACTGATTTTCAACAAATTAAGTGTTAAAAAATTAAAATAAAGCATTGATTTTCAGTATATTAGATGAATA
>JASFZG010000119.1:0-11380 GCA_046055745.1 Flavobacteriaceae bacterium
AGACCATATCAATTCCTATAAACGTATTGGTAAATATACAGACCCCAATGGTGAACCTTTAGACGTATTAATAGTAGAAGTAAAAACTATTGCCAAACTCGAAAGAGCAAGAACAGCATTAAGAAACTTTGTAATTAAACACCTAAGTAAATTCGATAAAGATTATGCGTTAGTAGCCTTTTATGCCAAAGAAGATGATGGTGTAGATTGGCGGTTTTCATTTATAAAATTAGAACACCAATCTTATTTTGATGAAGAAAAGGACAAAGTAAAAATTAAAAAAGAGTTTACTCCTGCCAAAAGATACTCTTTTTTAGTAGGCGAATACGAGCAATCACATACTGCCAAAACACAACTACTACCATTACTTCAAAATTTAGCCAACAACCCAACGGTAGAAGATTTAGAATCTGCCTTTAGTATTGAGAAAGTTACAGATGAGTTCTTTGAACAATACAAAGATTTATTTACTAAATTATCTTCTCATTTTGCAAAAGATGAACATATAAAAAACGAACTCAACAAAGCCAATATTGACAATCCTCGTTTTACCAAAAAACTATTAGGGCAAATTGTATTCCTGTATTTCTTACAGAAAAAAGGTTGGTTGGGTGTACCTAAAAATGAGAAATGGGGAAAAGGCGAAAAACGTTTCATTCAAAACCTCTTTGAGAAATCTAATAAAGAAAACTATTTTAAAGACTACTTACAACCATTATTTTATGAAGCATTAGCAAAAGAAAGAAGTAATGAGCATTCTTTTTACAAACGCTTTAATTGTAGAATACCTTTTTTGAATGGTGGTTTGTTTGAAGCAGAATACAAATGGGAAACTGCCAACATTACCATACCCGAAAATCTATTTAGAAACCAAGAAAAAAATAAAGCAGGAGATATTGGTACAGGTGTATTAGATGTGTTTGATAGATACAACTTTACCATAAAAGAAGACGAGCCACTTGACAAAGAAGTAGCAGTTGACCCAGAAATGTTAGGGAAAGTCTTCGAAAATATGCTCGAAATTACCGAGCGTAAAAGCAAAGGCGCTTTCTACACACCAAGAGAAATTGTACACTATATGTGTCAAGAAAGTTTGATACATTATTTAGACAATGCTCTTAATGGCACAGTAAATAAGCAAGATATAGAAACCTATATACGAAAAGGACACAATGCCTTAGAAAACGATAAACGTGTAGCACGTGAAGGCAAAGAAACTTCAAGATACAAATACATATTACCTAAAAGCATTAGAGAAAATGCTGACCTTATAGACCAAAAATTAACCCATATAAAAATATGCGATCCTGCCATTGGTTCAGGTGCTTTTCCTGTAGGTTTATTACACGAGTTGGTAAATGCTCAATTGGTGATAAAACCACATTTTACAGATAAATATGCAAAAACCAAACTAAAAGAGTTTGGTTTCACTACAAACGTAGCACCAAGCGAAAGCAGATACATATACCGACTTAAAAGACACATTATACAAGAAAGTATTTATGGCGTAGATATAGATGCGAGTGCCATAGATATAGCTCGTTTACGTCTGTGGCTATCCTTAGTAGTAGATGAAGATGATTTTGACCCTATTGAAACACTACCAAACTTAGATTATAAAATAGTTTGTGGTAACTCACTCATAAGTCGCTATGCTTTAGATATGCCTATTGATAATGTCTTTAAAGAATTTAATAAAAAAGTAAAAGACAAAGATTATAAAAATCAAACTATTAAAAATTACATAGGAAACCAAGATATTGACTTAGCCTATTATAAAAAATTAACCAATAAATTTTTATTAGAATCTTCTCACGACAAAAAAGTATTGTTTAGAGAACTGATAAGAGAAATAAAAAATGCCTTTACCACTACATTAGGCAATAAAACATTGAGAGAACTCTCAAAGGCAAGAGGCGCAGTAGAAAACCTAAAACAATCTGACATATTTGGTAAACAAGTAGGTACAAAAACACAAATAAGCAAAGCAAAAAAACTATTAACCAAACTTGAAAAAGAAAAACAAGAAACCCAAGATGGTGCTTTATACAGAAATGCTGTAGAATGGCGTTTTGAGTTTCCTAATTTGTTAGATGAGGTTGGTGATTTTACAGGTTTTGATGTAGTGATAGGAAATCCGCCATACATACAACTACAAAAAGCATTGCCAGATAATGACTCCCAAAAATATGCCGATTTATATGTAAACCAAAACTTTGAAACCTTTGAGCGTACCGGAGATATTTATGCTCTATTTTACGAAAAAGGAATACAAACACTTACAAAAAAGGGAGCATTAATTTATATAACTTCTAACAAATGGATGAGAGCCAATTATGGAAAATCTTTACGAAAGTATTTTATTAAAAACAACCCTTTACTTTTGTTAGATTTAGGACCAGGAGTTTTTGACACCGCAACCGTAGATAGCAATATATTACAAGTAGAAAACAACAGCAACCAAGAGCAAATAAAAGCCATAACACTAAACAACAAAGGCAAAGTATCTCAACTTAAAGAAAGTGACTTTGTAAACCTTAAAAACCTCAATGAAGACAGTTGGATAATACTAAACCCACAAGAACAAAAAATAAAAGATAGAATAGAAAAAGTTGGCACTCCATTGAAAGATTGGGATATTAATATAAATAGAGGTGTATTAACAGGTTACAATGAAGCCTTTATTATTGATGGAAAAACCAAAGATGAATTAATAAGTCAAGACCCCAAAAGTGTTGAAATACTAAAACCCATACTAAGAGGTAGAGATATAAAACGTTACAAAGCAGAGTTTGCTGATTTGTGGTTGATAAATTCTCACAATGGGGTTCGTTCTAAAAATATTGACCCAATAGACATTAATGATTATCCTGCCATAAAAGAGCATTTAAACCAACATTGGGATAAAATATCTAAAAGAGGTGACAAAGGAGTTACGCCTTACAACCTAAGAAATTGTGCTTATTTAGAAGAGTTTGAAAAGGAAAATGTTAGTTGGAAAGCAGTAGGGAGGAATTTAACTTTTTGTTTATTAAAACCCAATTCATTTTTAACAGCACCTGCTTCATTTCTTACTTCAAAAAGTAATAAATATATATTAGCAATTTTACATAGTTCGATTGCATTTAATGTAATAGTTCAAAATGCTGATAAAACTGGAGCAGGTGATGTTATGTTAAATATACAATCATTAGAAAAATTACCAATCCCAAAAATTCCAATTCAAGACCAAAAACAATTTGAAACTATAGTAGATTACATCATCACTTTAAAAGAAAACAACAAAGAAATAGAGAGTACTTTTTTTGAAGCCGTAATAGACACAATGGTGTACGAACTCTACTTCGAGCAAGAAATCAAACAAGCCAACAAACAAGTACTAAAACACTTAATTGATTTAAAGCCAATAGATAATAAAATGAGTCCAGAAGAAAAGTTGGCAATCATTCAAAGTGAGTTTGAGCGTTTGTATCATCCAGAGAATCCAGTACGTTTTGCTGTGGAAACATTAGATAGTATAGAAGAAGTTAGAATTATTAAAGAGGCTTTAAAGTAAACAAAAAAAAATAAGAAAGAGATGAAGAAAGAAACAGTAAAATATTTAACAAACGATTTTGAATCGTATGCCAACAAAGCAGAAGACGGGATAGAATTTTGGTTTGCCAGAGATATACAACATTTATTAGAATACAGCGAATGGAGAAACTTCACCAAAGTTATTAATAAAGCAAAAACTGCTTGCGAAACTTCTGGTCATAGTATTTCAGACCATTTTGTTAGCATCAACAAAATGGTACAAATTGGTTCGGGTACTGAACGTGAAATTGATGATAGTATGCTTACTCGTTTCGCCTGTTATCTAATAGCCCAAAACGGTGATCCAAAAAAAGAAGCCATTGCATTTGCACAAAATTATTTTGCTGTTCAAACTCGAAAATTTGAAATAATTGAACAACGAATTAAAGATTGGGAGCGTCTTATTGCTCGTCAAAAATTAACACTATCAGAAAAAGAACTTTCAGAACTTATATTTGAACATACAGGAAATGATAGAGATTTCGGAATTATCCGTAGTAAAGGAGACCAAGCATTATTTGGCTTTACAACCAAACAAATGAAAACCAAATTAGGAATAAAAGCCAATCGTCCATTAGCCGATTTTTTACCAATAATTACTATAAAAGCAAAAGATTTTGCTTCTGAAATTACAATTTTTAATGTAAAAGATAAAGATATTAAAAGTGGGCAACAAATTTCTTGGGAGCACATTAGAAACAATAAAGGCGTAAGAAAATTATTATTAGACAGAGGTATTAAACCAGAAGAATTACCAGCCGAAGAAGATGTGAAAAAATTGGAACGTAGGGTGAAATCAGAAGACAAAAAATTCTTTAAAAACCCTGATAAACTAAATCCTAATGAGGATAAAAACGATTGACATAAAAAATAATCTTCAAAACCTTAGAAAAAATGGGGTAATTGATATCAATGGTAAAATATGGAAAATGTCTAAAAATGGATAATCAGAAATAGTTTAGACATTTTTAGACGCTCTAATAATAAATTAACTGTAATAAACCATTTAGTTGAGTTCAACAAAATGGTTAAAATCATAAAAATGAGAATAAAAAATATTAGAACGCGAATTTACACTTGATGAAATAACAAACAATTTAAATAAAACATATGTAGATAAAGATATTGCAGAAATTACATCTGATGATGTTTTAAAAAATATAACCTTATCTGGTGATGTCCTTTTTGACATATTAAATGCTTCAACAGTATAATAAACGCCACTGCTATGCAAAACTCATATATTAACCAGAAAAAGGAATAAACAACAGAAAAAAATAAGAACAAGTTAAAATTTAAAAAAATTGCTACGCTATGGCATTTGAAGAAAATAAATTTAAAAAGTCTGATTATGATAACGATTGGGCAAAAGATGTAAAAGGAGAACCTATTCACATTGACAATGCTAAAAGTGGCTTACAAGGCTACTATTGTTTGGGTTGTGATAAAGAAATGCAAGGAGTTAAATTTAAGAACCCAAACCACCAATCTTTTTTTAGACATCACGCTCACAATGTAGATAAAGACAAAATAGAATGTGTTGTTGCAAGTAAAAACTTTCGAGAACGAATTGCATCATCAATTTTAAATCGTCTTAAATACGTAAAAGTTCCAACCCTTTATAAATACCCCCCAAAAGGAACTGAAGGCTTTCCAATATTTTTACAAAAAAGTAAAATTATTTCTGCTGCTAAAGTAATGTCTGAATTATCATTTTATGAAGATGAAGAGGGTAATATTAAATGGGGTAAAAATCCTAATATTGAAGACCGATATTTACTTGTAAGACCTGATGTTACTTTTTTTGATTCAGTAGATAACCCAATATTATTTATCGAATTTGTAATAACTCATAAAATTACAGACGATAAAAAAGTAAAATTAAGTCGTTTAGGAATTGATACGGTGCAAATTATAATACCTAAAGTTCCTGAAGCAGAAATAGAAAAAGCGATAAAATCAGTTAGAAAATATAAATGGATATATAATGAACTCGAAGCAAACACCAAATATATACCAGTTTCCAAAGGAAATACAGAAGGATTACCACCAATTGATGAGGAGCAAAGAAAGCTTTTTGAAGAATCTTACTCCTGTAGAGCAGCGAAAATTAACAACCTTGTACGCGACATTAACAAGTGCTTACGTTCAGAATCTTACAGAAGAGTTGAACGACTCTTTGAATCTGAGCTATCAAGAGTTACGAAAAATAGACAAAGAAATCAACAAGGATTGGAAGAGTTGGAAGAATCTAACAGAGAAGAAGCACTTACAAGAAATAGAAAATCTCACCAAAAAGTTAAAGACAAATACGAAGATTTGGAAAAAAGATATAACAACAAAAATCAAGATCTCCAACAAGCTACCGAAGCATACGATTCCGACCAACGAATTAGAGAATCAATTGAATATTATATTGAACAAGAAAAAGCTACTATCGAACGAATTGAACAAGAAACAAACGAATTTGACAAACGAATTGAATTTGAAGAGAGTAAAATGGGAGAAAGAGTTTGGGACGAATTTAGTAGAGAAACAGAACTTGTTGAAAAAAGAATTGAAGAAATTAGAAGTGAAGACAAAGGCATTGAAGATAAAATACGAACCTCAATTAACTCCAAAATTAAAGCAACTGAACGAAGCATCGGAGACATTAGAATACAGCAAGAACAAATTGAGAGTACAATATGGGAGGAATTTAGAACTAACATCGAATTTGAAAAGTCAGAAATCCAAAGAATTGAAAGAGAAGAAAAAGGAATTAAGAAAACAGTTAGAGACGAATTACATAGAAAACTCAACGATTCCCCCTCTGAATTATCCAGAAGAGTTAAAAATATATTGGAAGCTGAAAGAATGGGAAACGATTTTAAGAATGATAAACGCAAAGAAGCAAGTTATAAAAGGACACGTAAATTTTTTAACAAGGGAACTTGGCAAAAAGGGTAAAACCTTAGAATGGTTTATGGAAACATATAAAAATGAAATAGAAAAAATTAAACTCAATTAAACTATTATGCTATGAAACTATTGGTCTTTGAACAACAAAAAACTACTAATTTAAATGAATTTATAAATTATTGGTCGCAACTATACTCCTATTCAAATGAAAACCTTTACAACAATACAATTGTAAAACAACAATATAGTATCGCCGACATTCAAAACTTATATGTTTGGAAAAATGGAATGAGATTAAGTAAGTCAAAACAAAATTCTTTAGGCGCAAAAATACTTGCTAAACTCATCATAATTAATGAGTTTAAAACTCAAAACGAAATTGATGTAAATGAATTTAAAAAGGAGTTTAAAAACTTATCCGCAGTTTGGAAGATATTTTTATTACATAGTATAAAACCGACTAAATATCCTATTTACGACCAACACATACACAGAGCCTACAACTATATCCATAATTTAGAGTATCACAGTATCTCAAGTGAAATGAGTAATAAATCAAAAGAAGAATTTTACTTCAATACATATATCTCTTTTATTCAAGATCAAAAGTATAAAGATTTAAAAAAGTTAGATGAAGCATTTTTTGCTTTCGGTCAGTTTCTAAACACAGGTAATTACAGTAAATTATTAAAATAATATGTATTCTCACGAAGATTATCTCAAGTATCAAAAATATTATTTAAAAGGCCTAAAATCCATTAATCAAATAACTACTTATCCATCAGTTTCAATTAGTAAACAACCAAAAGGGAAATTACAAATTACTTCTCAAAGTTTTAATGCATTTTATAATGATAAAGGTAAATTAATTCATATTGTAAACCTTCATCCACGCACAAATAGTAAGTATTCATACTATTATGACAATCAAGATAGAATGATAAAAATACTTGAAGTAGACAAAAAAACAAACGCCTTATTGAGAGAAAACAATATAAAGTATCAAGACAATATTAATTTTGTCGAATATATAAGGGAATATATAGGTAAATCTTATGAGCGCACAAGAGAAGTTCATCATTCTAAAGATTATGATGCAATTTGTATAGAACAAAAAAATGTCCCAATGGATGAATGGTATTTATATCAAACTATTAAGTTTGATGATTACATTAGAGAAGAATATAATGTTTATGAAGATACAAGAAGCGAAATAACAATTTCAGAATTAAATAAAAACAACCAAATCATTAAAAGTTATTCTGATACCGTCGAATATGATGTTTTTGGGGAAGTCGTAGGGAATGATATTAAATTTTCACCGAGCAATTATTATTTACACACCTATTACGGTAGCGGTTTAATAAAATCGGAAACTTATATTTCTGAAGAACCTTGGACAAAAAATTATGAATACAAATTTAATGAAAAAGGTCATTGGTTAGAAAAAGTGACTTGCATTGATAATTCGTTACAATACATTTGTGAAAGGAGACTTGAATACTATTAAAATGGAAATAGAATTTACAAATTGGGTGAAATGGGAAGATAGAAATGATTTAGAAGGTATAAAATATCCTGGTATATATTGTATTGCGGTATCAAGTAAATTACTCAATAAGTTTAAGTTCACTAAAGAATTAGAATATATCGGTATGACTAATTCTAAAGGCGGTTTAAGAAGTCGTTTACGTCAATTTGATGATACCATAAAAATGAAAAGAACAAATCACGGAGGTGCTGATAGATTCTTATACGAATATGAAAATTATGATGAGATAAAAGACAATATTTATGTTGCAATACGCTTTTTTGAATGTAATACTAAAAACCCAACACCAAACGATTTAAGAATTATGGGTGAAGTCGCAAAATGTGAATATGATTGTTGGGCTATTTATATTGAAAAGTTTGGTAGCTACCCTAAATTTAATAATCAAAAAACTGCTCCAAAGTATAGCCGTAATTAACTTAAATTGTATAATGTTAATAAAAATGCAATTTTATATATCTACTCTAAAAATATACTTTTTAAAAAACTATATTTGTCTATAGAAAAGTTAACTATTCCGATTCCAAAACAATCGAAATAGTTAATAAATTGCTAAAAAATAAACCTACAGGTTGATTTAATGAAAATATTACTTACATTTGTACCGTGCTTATACGCATTTAAGTATTCTGAAAACGAAGCTGATGAGTTAGAAAGGGTATTTGATGAATGGGCAGACCCTATATTTTTAGATGATTTTTTTGATAAAAATAAAAAAGACATTACAATCTCAATAGAGGAAGCGATAAGTAAAGTACAAAGTGAAGCTATTTACTTAAGAAAAAAGTTATTAAAATTAGCATATGCTAATCCAAATCAATTATATGAATTGTTCAAAAACCTTAACAACTATGAAACAAATTCAAAAGAACTTTCCAAACAAAAAGCACCAAATAGATGGCTGCGCTTATACGCTATTAAAATAGCCGAAAATAACTATGTGATAACTGGGGGTACTATTAAATTAGATAGCGGTGCTATTAAATTTAATCAGCAATATAAAATGCAGGACAGACCACACACAAATAATGAATTAATTAAAATTAACAAGTGTAGAGACTATCTTAAAGACCAAGGAGTATATGATGACGATAGTTTCCAAGAAATCTTCTTTTAATTATGAATAACAACTTAGATAAATTTAAAGCCTTAGTCTCAGATGAAAAATCTGGATGGTTAGCGAAAGCTCAGTGGCGTGAAGAAAACCAAGATTGGTTAGATATTTCATTTGCCATTGCAGTTAAAATTCTTGCTGCTTTTAGAGCAAATAAAATAACAGATACATTCCCGAAAAGTCAAAAAGAACTGGCAGAAGCAATGGGTTGTTCACCACAATATGTAAATAAGTTATTAAAAGGTACTGAAAACTTACAATTAGAAACAATTACAAAAATTGGAGGTATTTTAAATATCAAATTAATTGAAGTACCACAATTTGAAACCACAATTCAAGTTGATGCACTTCAGTATGTATCTTATAAAAAATCTGAAGTGTTAGTCAATATTGAAGAACACACTACAAATTATGCTGAATTACTAAGTTCTTTCTTGTATAATGATGAACCTGAATCTAAACTCAAATTAGTTGCTTAATGTCAAAAATTAAAAATAATATAGGTTTTGGTTTAAGAAAAGTAACAACCGAACAATTTGCTATTATTGAATCTTCATTTGAAGAAGGTAAAGCCATTGAATTAAAAGCGAGTTTAAGATTTGGTATTAATAATGAAAATAAAATTATTTCAACTTTCTTTTCAACAAATCTAATTCAAGAAAAAGCACCTTTTCTACTTTTAGAAGTAGGTTGTCATTTCAATATTACGGAAGATGCCTGGTTAAGTTTTTTAAATGATGACAAATCTGAGATAGTAATTCCTAAAGGCTTTATTAGTCATTTAGTAATGCTTACTATTGGTACTGCCAGAGGTGTTTTGCATAGTAAAACGGAAAACACCCCTTTCAATCAATTCTTATTGCCTACATTAAACGTTAATGATTTAGTACAGAAAGAAGTTGTTTTTAAAGTAAATAAAGAAACTACCTAAGCTCCCCACATCCCAAAATCCAATTTAGTGCTAAAGCAATAAACCTTTGTATTTTTTGTTGTGAAGTTTATCCTGAGCAAAGCCGAAGGGCTTTCCTTTGCAAAAGTATTTAAAATGCGCCCTATTTATTTAGCACTTTGTAAATTGCTCATAAAATCACAATTACAAAAAGCTAATCTCCAAAAAACTATGCATTTAAAATACACCCAAGCTAAGTAACATAACACGCAGTTATAATACTGCCACATCAACCGCACATCACCCAAGCCGTAAGTTATAACACAATTATGCTAAATAGCAGCTTTCCCAACGCTTAAATTGAACTTCAAATCTTATGTAGTTTTACATATAATCGTTTAAATAGTTTATTTCTTACTTCATTCAAACTGCACAAAACCATCACTAAGTCAAAGATGCCTTATCTCAAGTATTTGTTTGTCTCATCTCATTAAGTAACAAACTATAAAGGAATATTTAGTTCAATAGGGCATAGCACATTCATTTTTTGTTATCTCAAAAAACAAATAAGCTATTTGCCTAACCATTATTAAGTAGCTTAATTAATAGCTGTATTATCATACAACTAATTAATACGCTACCTAAAACTATAAAAGAAACATTTGTTCAAATACTTT
This sequence comes from Flavobacteriaceae bacterium, assembly GCA_046055745.1. Lineage (GTDB taxonomy): Bacteria > Bacteroidota > Bacteroidia > Flavobacteriales > Flavobacteriaceae > Marifrigoribacter. The sequence goes on from JASFZG010000119.1 coordinate 10,710, forward strand.
CAAAGAAACTTTTTAGTTAAAAAAATAAAAAAAAGACAGCAAAAAACGGTTGCTACCTACACCAGCCGCAAAAGGCTATAAAGGTCAAGCCCTACGGGTTTTGAAATCAAAACCCACCAAAGCGGAAGAACCTACAACACACCGCACTTTTTTATTTTAAACAAAGGTCTTAATAGTGGCAAACCAATGAAAAAACCCTGTCCAAATTGCTTTGTAATTACAACTACAACAGAAGAAGCAAAACAAACACTTTTTTACGTGTGTATGTCGCTTAAAATAGGGCAATATTTCACCTATTATCTAAAAGGAAGTGTTATTTCGTTTATTACAAAAAACGATTGTTTAAAAGTGCTAAAAACAGCCTATTCTTAAAATTCAAAAGAGGATAAATTGCTGCAAAAACATATTTCAATAATAAACTTTATCACACAAAAAGAAGAACTACTAAAGCAAAATTTAGAATCGATAAAACAACTAAAAATTGCTTTTATCCATAGCTATTTTAGGGATAAAAGTAAAGTATTGTAAAAGAGGGTAAAGAAGAGTACTAATCTCAAAACAGAGGAACAATATCGTAACTTTATTGTTATATTATAGAAGCCGAATAAAGTCCGTACCAAGTTCGTATGTAATTTTAATTTTTTAGTAATATGGGTAAAATAAATCAGGGA
>JASFZG010000120.1:0-8480 GCA_046055745.1 Flavobacteriaceae bacterium
TTGTATAGTGGTGCTGTTGGTTATTTTACACCTGATAACGATTTTGATTTTAATGTGATTATTAGAAGTATTTTATATAATTCAGAAAACAAATATGTGAGTTTCTCGGTTGGTGGAGCGATAACTGCAAAGTCAATTCCCGAAAACGAATACGAAGAATGTTTGTTAAAAGCCAAAGCAATGAGGGAAGTATTAGAGAATTAACATTTTTAGTAACTACTTTTGTTGGGCTAATCGAATAAGTCAGGAATTTCCTAACTATTTATTCAGTTTTTTAGGAAATATTTAAATTGTTTAAGTGATCTATTGACTAAATTTGCAAAAAAAATATTTTTGACCATTGCTCAAAAAATTAAACCAACATATCTCAAATAAGTTCCCTTTTTTAAAAGAGAAAAATCTTCTTATCGCCTGTAGTGGTGGGATTGATAGTGTGGTGCTAACACGACTGTTAAAAGAGCTAAATTTTAAAATATCAATTGCGCACTGTAATTTTACTTTACGCGGAAAAGAAAGTGATGGCGATAAGGAATTTGTAATCAAATTAGCAGATAAATTATCTATTCCAATTTTCACGAAAACATTTCAGACAAAAAAATACGCTTCAGAAAACAAAATATCAACTCAAATGGCAGCTCGTGATTTACGTTATGAGTGGTTTGATGAGTTATTACAAGAACATTCCTTTGATTACCTTCTTACAGCGCATCATTTAGGTGATGATTTAGAAACATTTTTTATAAATCTTTCTAGAGGAACGGGATTACGTGGACTTACAGGTATTCCGATTATTAATGAGAAAATTGTTCGTCCGTTTTTAGAATTTTCAAGAGAGGAAATTTTGCAATTTGCTAATGACAGAGATATAAAATGGCGCGAGGATAGTAGTAATGCTTCTACAGATTATTTACGAAATAAATTACGTTTAGAAGTACTTCCAAACTATACAAACCTAAATAATAATGTACTTCAAAACTTTCAGCAAACTCAAAAACACTTAAATGAAAGTTTGTTATTAGTGGAAGATTATATGCTACTCATTCAAAATTTGATATTAAATAAAACAACCGGTGGGGTAGAAATAGATATCAACCAGCTTCAAGAATTACCAAATACCAAAGCGTTATTGTACGAATTGCTTTCACCATATGGCTTTACGGCTTGGGATGATATATTAGATTTATTAAAAGCTCAAAGTGGAAAGCATATATTTTCTGGCACTCATCAATTATTAAAAAATAGAAATAGTTTATTGTTAAGTAAAATTACCTCAGAGAATTCTTCAGAAAATATTTTTATTTCAAAAGAAATGATTGAGATTGTAAATCCAATAAATCTTAAGTTTGAAAAAGTTTCATCTATTTCAGAAAATAATAAAAATGTAGTGTTTGTTGATTTTCAGAAAATAAAATTCCCTCTAGAAATAAGAAACTGGAAAGAAGGTGATTATTTTTATCCATTTGGAATGAAAGGTAAAAAAAAACTAAGTAAGTTTTTTAAAGACGAAAAATTATCTTTGATAGCTAAAGAAAATATTAGGGTTTTATGTTCTGAAAACGTTATAGTATGGGTGTTAGGCATGCGACCTGACAATCGCTTTAAAGTTACAGACAAAACTAAAGAAATATTAAAAATAACCTACAATTAAAAATATGAAAAAATTATTATTATTCATTGCCTTAATCGGTATTATTTTCACATTAAAAGCCCAGGGAATCTCTGAAATAGGAGGAAAAGGACAAATTAAAGATCCTATAGAATGGGAAGGGGCAATAAAAAAAATCAATGATTCTGAATACGAATTATCGATAACAGGATACATTGACGATAATTGGCATGTGTATTCTCAACATACACCCAATGAAGGTATCGGTCCAATTCCCTTAGAAATAGATTTTCCAAATTCTGATAAAGATTTTTCACTTGAAGGCCCTTTAAATGAAAGTGAAACCCATAGAGCATATAGTGATGTATGGGGATTTGATGAGGTTTATTTTTCTGAAACAGCCATTTTAACTCAAAAAATTAAGTTAGCAAACCCTGAAACCAAGGTGATTAAAGCTGAGCTTTTTTATCAAGTTTGTATTGATGTTTGCCTAAATGAAACTAGATATATTGTCTTTGATTTAGCTTTAAACGAAGTAAAATTTATTGAGAATTTCGATGATTTTGAAGGGTATTCTTCAAAGGAATCAGCGAAAACTCAAGTAGAAGAATCTAAAAAAAATGATATAAATAGATCTTCAGAGTCTGGTTCTAAAGAAGAAAAAGAATCAAAAGGACTTTGGGTTGTTTTTATTTTTGCATTTTTATCTGGATTTGCAGCATTATTAACCCCTTGTGTATTTCCAATGATTCCTTTAACCGTAAGTTTTTTCACTAAACAAAGTAAGAGTAAAGCTCAAGGAATTAGAAATGCAATTATTTACGGATTAGCGATTATTGTAATTTATGTTGTATTAGGATTGGCAGTAAGTGTGATTTTTGGTGCAGATGCTCTTAATCAACTTTCAACAGACCCTTGGTTTAACCTTATATTCTTTATCTTATTAGTTGTTTTTGCAGTTTCTTTTCTAGGTGCTTTTGAGATTGTATTACCAAATTCTTGGGCAAATAAAGTTGATTCGAAAGCTGATAAAGGCGGAATCGTTGGAATATTATTCATGGCATTAGCTCTTGCTATTGTTTCATTTTCTTGTACAGGCCCGTTGGTAGGAGCGGCTTTAGTAACAGCAGCAACTACAGGAAATTATTTTGCACCTATAATAAGTATGTTTGGTTTTTCTTTAGCAATTGCACTTCCATTTGGATTGTTCGCAGCATTCCCAGGTTGGATGAATTCTTTACCAAAATCAGGAGGATGGTTAAATACAGTGAAAGTGTTTTTAGGTTTTTTAGAATTAGCTTTAGCATTCAAGTTCCTTTCCATGGCAGATCTAGCTTGGAAATTACATTATATTGAACGTGAAACTTTTATTGCTATTTGGATAGCGGTATTTGGAGTGTTAGCACTTTATTTATTTGGAAAGATAAAATTACCACACGATTCACCATTACCTCATATTTCTGTTGGTAGATTATTGTTAGGGATAGTCACTTTAACTTTTGTTATCTATTTAATACCTGGACTTTGGGGAGCACCTTTAAAAATAATAAGTGGTTTTCCTCCTCCAATAGATTATAGTGAATCACCTTATGGTGTTGGGTTTAAAAAATTAGGATCTAGTTCATCTTCTCATTCCGACGGGACTATACCAGACGGAGCACATTTAATGAAACCTTATGACATCGTTTCATTTAATGATTACGAAGTTGGGTTGAAGTATGCTAAAAAAATGAACAAACCAGTATTGTTAGATTTTACAGGAATTAATTGTGTGAATTGTAGAAAAATGGAAGAGAATGTGTGGACAGATGAAAGAATCCTTCCAATGTTAAAAAATGATATTGTATTAATTTCTTTATATGTAGATGATAAAGAAAAATTACCTAAAGAAGATCGATATACAAGTGAAACTACAGGAAAACGTATTAAAACAATTGGGAATAAATGGAGTGACTTTCAGATAAAAAAATACCGAGCAAATGCACAACCATATTATGTACTAATAGATATGAATGAGAAAAACTTAAACACACCAATTGGTTATATGCCAGATGTAGAAGAGTATGGAAATTGGTTAAAAGGAGGTATAAAGAAATTTAAATAATTATTATGAAGCATTTTAAAGGTTTTTTTTGGGTAATAACTATTTGTTTATTGTTTGTAATTAAGGTTTCAGCACAAGATGGAACTTATGTTAAAGATAATTATAACAAAACAGAATATACTATTGAAATGCGCGACGGAATTAAATTACATACCGTTGTATATTCTCCTAAAGATACTTCAAGAGAATATCCAATACTTTTTCAGAGGACTCCCTATAGTTGTCGTCCTTACGGAAATGACCAATATAAAACGAAGATTGGTCCCAATGAATTTTTAATGAAAGAAGGCTATATTATTGTCTATCAAGATGTTCGTGGTCGTTGGAATAGTGAAGGAGTTTACGATAATATGCGTGCTTACATTCCTAATAAAAAAAGAAATCAAACAGATGAAGCAAGTGACACTTATGATACGATTGAATGGTTGGTGAATAATGTGAATAACAACAACGGAAACGTTGGAACTTGGGGAATATCGTATCCAGGATTTTATGCAACGTATTCTTTATTGGATGCACATCCTGCTTTAAAAGCAGTTTCGCCACAGGCTTGTATTGGAGATTTTTATTTTGATGATTTTCATCATAATGGAGCGTACTTATTAAGTTATTGGAGAGTGACTCCTCTTTTTGGATTTGAGAAAACAGAACCTATAACAAAGCCTTGGTTCACTTTTCCAGATTTAAAAACAAATGATCAGTACCAGTTTTTCTTAGATGTTGGTCCCTTGTCAAATTTGGATGAATATTACAAAGAAGACAATGTTTTTTGGCAACAATTAAAAGATCATCCTAATTATGATAAATTTTGGCAATCTAGAGGAATCATCCAACATTTAAAAGATATTAAACCTGCGGTAATGACAGTTGGTGGCTTATTTGATGCGGAAGATTTATACGGTCCTTTTGAAACTTATAAAAATATTGAAGCAAACAGTAACAATTACAACACCGTAGTTTTCGGACCTTGGAGTCACGGAGATTGGGCACGTACCAAAAAACGTCAAGCGATTGGTAATATTTATTTTGGAGATGATATATCCTTACATTTTCAACGTGATATTGAAACTAAATTTTTTAATCATTTCTTAAAAGAAGAAGGTGGCAGTAAATTTGGGTTAGCGGAAGCGTATATGTATGATACGGGCTTAAATGAATGGAAGTCATACACAGAATGGCCACCAAAAAACTCAATTAAAAAAACATTATGGCTACAGAGTAATCAACGATTAAATAAAAGTGCTGAAAAAAGTTACACCTTTGAAGAATTTGTTAGTGACCCTAAAAAACCAGTCCCTTATTCCGAAGATATTAAATTAGTTTTTACTCCTCGAAAGTTTATGACAGATGATCAGCGTTTTGCTGCTCGTCGTCCAGATGTATTGGTTTTTGAAACCCCCGTATTAACAGAAGATATGACTTTAGCTGGTGATATTTTTGCAAAATTAAATGTTTCAACAACTGGAACAGATGCAGATTGGATTGTAAAAGTAATAGATGTTTATCCGTCTGATGCTCCAGATTTTGAAGAAACTCAAGCGTATTTAAAGATGGGAAACTATCATATGATGGTTCGAAGCGAAGTAATGAGGGGGCGTTTTAGAAATGATTTTGCTAATCCAGAACCATTTGAAGTAAATAAGAAAACAACAGTAAATGTTAAGCTTCAAGGTGTGCACCATACCTTTAAAAAAGGACATAAATTACAAGTACAAATACAAAGTACGTGGTTTCCATATATTGATTTGAATCCACAGACTTATGTAGATAATATTTTTGAAGCGAAAGAATCAGATTTCAAAAAACAAACTCATCGAGTTTATAACGATTCCTCCATAAAATTTACTGTTCTAGAAAAATAATTATTTATAATGAAAAGAGCCACAATATTTCTATTGTGGCTCTAATAACAAACCTAACTTAGTTAATTTTTATAATTGTTTAATCTAGTTTTCTATCCCCACAAAAAAATAGACTAGTAAATAAATTAACTTTATCTACTTCAAATATAAGATCAGAAATCGTCTAAAACAATGCGTATATACACGTATATTTCATGAGTCATTTCGGTTTAAATACATTTATATCAGATAAAGTGTCTTTTTGTGATGTTTTATAAAATTGATTATTCTATTTGAAGTAGATAAATTTAATTTTTAAATAAATAATAAATTATTCAGAATTAATTTAAAAACAACAATTAGAATCTTCACAACTTTTATTCTTTTGAATAGGAGGGCATGGAATTGTTCCAAAAGAACAAAAAACACAGCAATCTCCTTCATTTGGTTTTAAAATGGCTTGACATTGCTCACATTTATAGAAAAACTGACAAGCATCTGTTGGCATTTCTTCTTCTTTTTGGTGCCCACATTTTGGACAAGTAATTGTAGATTTTAATTCAATTTTCATTGTTTTCTTTTTTAATTGATATTACTTTATATCCTGTTCTGTTTATAGCTTTTTCAATTGCATTAATCGAGATTTTTGTTTGATTAAACTCTATGATTACATTTCCTTCTTCAAATGAAGATTCTGTTGAAATAATTCCGTTTAATTGACCAATCGAATAGTTGATGGTATGCTCACAAGCTTCACAAGTCATTCCTTCAATTTGAATAGTTGTTTTCTTAATGTGTTGCTTTTCGACGAGTATTGTTTGCTTTTCAGTTTTTGGGTAAAACACTTCAGAAAAATAAGGGAATGCTAACATTACAATAGCGAAAATAGTTACGATTCCTAGAAACATTTTCGATTGAAAAAAGGAAGGCTTTTCATCATCACAATCGCAATCTATTTTTTTAGGTTTCAATTTTTGATACCAAGCAAATGTTAATGTCAATATTGTAATTCCTATTAAATAAGGTCGAAAAGGTTCTATCCAAGAAAAAGTAGCTGCCATTCCTGTTGTTCCTGCTAATAATGCCAAAACAGGAGTGATGCAACATAAGGAAGCCGCAATTGATGAAATGACTCCCGCGCCTAAAAAGCCTTTATTTGTTTTCATATTAAACAGTAATTTTATTGGAAACTAATGCTAAAACTTGATTTACAATTGCTTTGTTTTCTTTGGTAATTTGATAATATATTGTTTGTTTTATTTTTGAAGAGGTGATGATATTTACATCCTTCATTTTTCGTAAATGTTGTGAAATTGCTGGGACAGACATTTGTAAAATATCTGCTAAATCACAAACACAGAAGGAGTCTTCATTTATCAACCAAATTATTTTCAACCGAACTTCATTCCCAATAAGTCCAACAATTCTGCTAATTGATTCAAATTCTGAAGAGTGTTCATTTAAAGTATTTTCATAGCTAAAAATTTTTAATTGATCTTTTTCTTCTCTTATACAGGATATGTTTTTCATAACAAAATGTAGTTTAATTTAGAATTATTTTTAACTCTTCTTTTTAATGAGATGATAAATATACAATTAATTAAGCAAATACTTAAATAATGTTTATTATATAAGAAAAAAAAATCACTTAAAGTATATGTTGCTATTGTCTAGAAGGTATTAAAACCGTAAATTTACATTAATGAAAAAAGACATAAAAAGAGTCGGTGTTTTAACAAGTGGAGGAGATTCTCCAGGGATGAATGCTGCCATTCGAGCTATTGTTAGAGCGAGTGTATATCATAATTTAAAATGCGTAGGAATTTATCGTGGATTTGAAGGATTGATGGAAGGGGATTTTAAAGAACTTAATGCTCGTTCTGTTAAGAATTTAATTAACCGTGGTGGAACTTTTTTAAAGTCGGCTCGTTCTGCAGAGTTTCGGGAAAAAGAGGGAAGAAAAATTGCATATAATCACTTAAAAAAAGCAAATATTGACGCATTGGTGGTTATTGGAGGTGACGGAACTTTTAGAGGTGCTGCGGCATTTAGCAAAGAATTTGATTTCCCAATTATTGGGCTTCCAGGCACCATAGATAATGATATTAATGGCACCGATTTTACTATTGGTTACGATACGGCTTTGAACACAGTGGTAGAAGCGATTGATAAAATTCGTGATACGGCACATTCGCATAATCGTTTATTTTTAGTAGAAGTTATGGGAAGAGATGCTGGAGATTTAGCGTTAAATGCAGGAGTAGGAGCAGGAGCAGAAGAAATACTAATTCCTGAAGAAGATTTAGGAAAAGACAAATTAGTAAGTTCTTTAAGAAAAAGTAAACAAGCAGGAAAAACATCAAGTATTATAGTTGTTTCTGAAGGTGACCAAATAGGAAAAAATATTTTTAAATTAGCAGATTACATTGAAGAAAATTTAAAAGGATATGAAGTTAGAGTTACTGTTTTAGGCCATATTCAACGTGGAGGCTCACCAAGTTGTTTTGACCGAGTATTGGCAAGTCGATTAGGTGTTTTTGCTATCGATGCTATGGTAAAAGGAGAAAGAGATGTAATGATAGGTATTAAAAATCATCAAGTTTTATCAGTTCCTTTTTGTGAAGCCATAAAAAAGGATACTACTATTGATACTGACTTAATACGAGTTTCGGACATTGTATCGTTATAAAAAAATACCCGACTTTTCGGGCAATAAACATTAAATTAATTCCGATAATTATCGGAATAGCATAAATTATGAAAAACATAGGTATAAATGGCTTTGGCCGCATAGGAAGATTAGCATTCAGAATTGCTTCTCAAAATAAAGAATTGGACGTTGTTGCTATCAACGATTTACAGGATGTAGAATTATTAGCTTATTTGCTAAAATATGATTCTGTTCACGGAAAATACTCAGGAACCATCA
>JASFZG010000121.1:0-19599 GCA_046055745.1 Flavobacteriaceae bacterium
CCCGCTTTTAACGAAGAAGCTTCCATTGGTTTGGTTATTGCGGCGATTCCTGAAATTGTTTCTGAAGTAATTGTAATAAACAACAACTCTTCAGACCACACTGTCGAAATTGCCAAAAAAGCAGGCGCTACCGTTTTATCTGAAACACAAAAAGGCTATGGATATGCTTGTTTAAAAGGAATGGAGCACCTATCTGAACAAGTAATAAAACCCGAGATTATCGTCTTTTTAGATGGAGATTTTAGCGATTATCCTGAAGAACTTACTAAAATAGTGCAGCCTATTATTGAAGATAATATCGATTTTGTTATTGGTGCAAGAGTTTCAAGATTAAGAGAATTAGGTTCAATGACAAAGCCTCAAATTTTTGGCAATTGGCTAGCTACTAGTTTAATGAAGTTGTTTTTTAAATCTACTTTTACAGATTTAGGTCCCTTTAGAGCGATAAAATACCACAAGCTACTAGCGCTAAATATGGAGGACAAAACCTATGGATGGACAGTCGAGATGCAATTAAAAGCATTAAAAAATAAATATTCGTATATAGAAATTCCTGTTAATTATCGCAATAGAATAGGTGTTTCAAAAGTTTCAGGAACTGTAAAAGGTGCTATATTTGCGGGCGTTAAAATTTTACTGTGGATATTCAAATATTCATTTAAAAAATGATTTTAGATACCATCATTATTGTTGTTTATTCGATTTCCTTGCTACTTATTTTTATGTATGCCTTGGCACAATTGAACTTGCTTTTTAATTATTTAAGAGCCAAAAAGAAAGTGGATAAAAGTGAGTTATTAGATTTTTCTAATCCCGAAGAAATCCCTTATGTTACCATTCAACTTCCTGTTTATAACGAGAAGTATGTGATGGAACGACTTCTAAATAATATTGCTAAAATTGAGTATCCAAAAGATAAATTAGAAATTCAGGTATTAGATGATTCTACCGATGAATCTTTTGAGACTACAGCTCTTCAAATAATTGAACTTCAAAAAACTGGTTTAGACATTCAGCAGATTACCCGAAAAGACAGAAAAAACTTTAAAGCAGGTGCCTTAAAAGAAGGGTTAAAAATTGCAAAAGGAGCGTTTATTGTCATTTTTGATGCCGATTTTCTTCCGCAGAAAGATTGGCTTCAAAAAACAATTCCATATTTTAAAAACCCTGAAATTGGGGTAGTTCAAACACGTTGGGGGCATTTAAACAGAACGTTTTCTTTATTAACAAGAGTTCAAGCATTTGCTTTAGACGCGCATTTTACCTTGGAACAAGTGGGTAGAAATAGTCAAGGACATTTTATTAATTTCAATGGTACCGCTGGTGTTTGGCGTAAAGAATGTATTATAGATGCTGGAAACTGGGAAGGCGACACCTTAACCGAAGATTTAGATTTAAGTTATCGTGCACAATTAAAAAACTGGAAATTTAAATATTTAGTCGATGTTGAAACTCCTGCAGAACTTCCTATTGTAATAAGTGCTGCGAGATCACAACAATTTAGATGGAATAAAGGTGGTGCAGAAAACTTCCAAAAAATGATATGGAGGGTATTAAAAAGTAAAAACATTTCTGTTAAAACAAAAACCCACGGAATATTACATTTATTAAACAGCACGATGTTTTTAAATATATTAATCGTAGGTATTTTAAGTATTCCAATGTTATATATTAAAAATGAATATGCACATTTAAAATTCTACTTTATAGCCTTAAGTTTTTTCGTAACAAGCACCTTAATTTTCTTTGTTTGTTATTGGTTTACTTTTAAAAGTATTTATGGTGGAGGAATTAAACAATTCTTTAAATATATAGGGATGTTCTTTGCTTTTTTCTCAATAGCAATGGGCTTTTCGCTTCATAATTCCATAGCAGTAATTGAAGGACATATAGGTAAAAGAAGTGATTTTGTTCGAACTCCAAAGTTTAACATCAATTCATTAAAAGGAAGTTGGAAAGACAACAAGTATCTTTCAAAAAACATATCAATTAATGTGATTTTTGAAGGGATATTAACGCTCTATTTTGCCTTCGGAATGTACAGTGCTTTTATTGTAGGAGACCAAGGTGGTGATTTTGGATTATTTCCTTTTCATTTAATGTTATTTATTGGATTTGGTTTTGTATTTTTCAAAAGTCTAACTAGCAAAGCTTAAAATATTAATCTCATCAATATAAAAATTACATATTTCTTATTTTATGTAATTAATTGCATTTTTATTCAAAATGTTTTTAGCCAAATTGAACTCATAAGCGAAAAGCCTGAAAGAGTTTATTATCAACAACTTGAACTCAAACATGACAACGATTTTCTTCATTTTACAGATCGTTATTACTCTACTGGTAACTTTATTATCTATAAAAGACTTATTAAAGACAGGGAAAATGATAATTTAAAAAGACATAATAGTTTTTCATTAATACAAGAAATTTATACTCCATTTGATATAGAAGAAACCGACATCTCAAAATTTGACCGCCCCTATGCTGGATATCTAGGATTTAATTTCCAGCATACTATTTCTTCTGAAGAATGGTTGGTAGACATCATTTACGCTTTAGGTGTTACTGGCCCTATGTCTGGTGCAGAATGGCTTCAAAATTCTTTTCATTCTACGGCGACAGAAGATTCAAGGCAAGCAACTTGGCAAGGGCAAATAAAAAACGGTTTTACAGCAAACTTATATTTTAATTATATTAAAGAATGGAAATTATTACCCAACCCTTTTAGTGTATATTTTGCTTTAAGTCCTACTACAGCAGTTGGGACAAAAGATATTTACTTGCAAAACGATTTAGTTTTTTACTTCGGAAAAAGAAATGGTTTAAAAAACACTATGGCCTATAACCAATTAGGAAAGTTAAAAAACGAATTCTTTTTTGCTGTTAGAGCTGGGTATCGTTATGTATTTCACGACACCATGTTAGAAGGAAATTTATTAGGAGATACTTCTGTGTTTTTAGTGGAACCTTATCACAATGTTTTTATATATAATGTTGAATTATATTATCGTAAAGGGCGTAATGATTTTAAGTTTTTTTATAATTTCTTAAGTGCTGAAACAAAAACTACTGAAAATCATATGTTTGTTACTTTATCCCTAGCTAGAAATTTTTAAATCGAATTCATTACTTTTAAAGCCGAAATGCAAGCAGATTTAGATAGCATAAAAATTAATTTTGATTCTGAAAGTTTATTCTTTCTAAACCTCACTTTAGCTGTAATTATGTTTGGGGTGGCACTCAACATTACACTATCCGATTTTAAAAGAATTATCAATAACCCAAAAAGTGTTTTAGTAGGGGTTTTATCTCAATTTATATTGCTTCCTGCCTTTACTTTTTTATTGGTATTACTTATAAAACCTAGTCCAAGCATTGCACTAGGAATGTTTATGGTTGCTGCTTGTCCTGGAGGAAATATTTCTAATTTTATGACCAGTTACGCAAAAGGAAACTCAGCACTTTCAGTAAGCTTAACAGCCATTGCGACCTTGGCAGCTATTGTAATGACTCCTTTAAATTTTCAGTTATGGTCTAGTTTTTACGAGCCTACTTCTACTTTAATTAACACCATATCTATTTCACCCTTAGAAATGATAAAAGTAATTTCATTGCTTTTAGGAGTCCCTCTTATTTTAGGAATGCTAGTACGGAATTTCTTTCAAAAATTTGCTCTTAAATCAGCTCCTTATTTTAAGGTTGGCTCTGTTTTATTTTTTCTGCTACTCATTGTTTTAGCACTTTCAAAAAATATTGATATTTTTAAAAGTTACATTCATTATGTATTTATTTTAGTACTTGTACATAATATATTAGCGTTAACATTAGGCTATAGTATTGCAAGTGTTTTTGGATTATCAAAAAGAAATAAACGTACTTTAGCCATCGAAACAGGGATTCAGAACTCTGGTTTGGGATTGATATTAATTTTTAGTTTTTTTGAAGGCTTAGGAGGTATGGCATTATTAGCAGCATTTTGGGGAATATGGCATATTGTTTCAGGATTATTATTAGCGACCTATTGGTCTAAAAAAGGAATTTAACACACATTTAATGCAATTACTCTGGTTACATTTTGTTCAGTTTTATCTAACAATTGGCTTTAAATATTATTATAAAAAATTTGAGGTTGTTTATTTAGAAAAAATTCCAAAAGATAAAGCGGTTATTTACTTATCGAATCATCAAAATGCACTTTTAGATCCTATATTAATTTCTATAAAAAGTACTCATAAAAATTATTTTCTTACCAGAGCTGCTGTTTTTAAAAATCCGACAGTTGCCAAAATATTGAATAGTCTACAAATGCTTCCAGTTTATAGAGTGGTTGACGGTATAGATACTATTCAGAAGAATAAAGCGATTTTCACCATTTGTTCCAAATTCCTTTCTAAAAAGAAATCTATCATTCTATTTCCTGAAGGAAGTCATAATATTAAACGAAAAGTTCGGCCTCTTAAAAAAGGTTTTTTACGTATTATTGAAGAAACACTTCAAACATATCCAAACACCGAAATCGTAATCATTCCTATTGGTGTAAATTATCAAAACCCAATAGAATGGGGAGATTCGATGAGTGTGTTTTTTGGAAATCATATTTCTCCAAACGGTTATTGGAAAGACAATGAACTTGATTTTAAAGGACTTTCACAAGAAGTATCTTCAAAGATGAAGCTCTTAACAACACATATAGAATCTATTTCAGAATATGACGAAACACTTATTAAATTAAGTAAATTAAAAGTTGATTACACAAGGCCTTCTGAAGTGAATACCTGTTTGAAAAATGATTTTAATTACACTGGTAAGAAAGTTAAACCTGATTCTAATTTATACCCTATATTCAAATTTTTAGTTTGCACCTTTTACTTTCTACCTTATTATATCTGGAGAAGAATAGGGTTTCCGAAAATCAAGGAAGAAGAATTTATTGCTACTTTTAGATATGCAATTATCCTCACAATCGCTCCAATCTATTTATTGGTTCTTACTCTAATTCTCACTTTAGTATTTGGAAAAGCTATAGGGCTAACCATTTTAGGTGTTGGGGTTTTATTGCCACTTATTACACTTCGGGTTAAATAAAAAAGGCTTTCTTTTCAGAAAGCCTTTTCAATATTTTCTATTATTGAAGTTTTACCAAGTTACTTCCAACTCAACAATTTCCCCTTCTCTTTCAACTTCTACGATTGTTTTTTGTCCTTTTTCAAATTTAGAAAGGCATTTCATATAACTCATCATATCGGTAATTTCGTATTCACCAACTTTTACTACGATGTCTCCTTTTTTCATTCCTGCTCCGTGAGCCGGTTTGTCTTCGGTGATTCCATCAAGTCGCATTCCTTTTCCATCGTATAAATAATCAGGCACAACTCCTAAAGTTACTTTGAATTCTGGTGTATTATCAGATTCATTTTTTGTCTTTCTGAAAGCTAACTTTCCGTTATCATCCAAATCGGCAATAATTGTAATAATATAATCAGAAATGTCTTCCATTCCTTCATAATTCAATTTATCTGCATCATCTGTTGGTCTGTGATAATCTTCATGCTGTCCTGTAAAAAAGTGAAGCACTGGCATATCTGCTAAGTAAAATGAAGTATGATCACTTGGTCCAACTCCCGATTCTTTTTCAGTTAATTTAAAATCTTTGTTATTTGAAAATAATGTCTGACTAAAAATAGGTGAAGTACCTACTCCATAAACCGCCATTGCACGTTCGTCATTTAAACGTCCTACCATATCCATATTAATCATATAGTTTACTTTTTTAGTATCGATGGTTGGATTTTTAACCCAATAATTAGAACCTAGCAAGCCCATTTCTTCGCCCGAAAATGAAATAAATAAATAATTATTATTAGTATTAATTCCTTTCAATTTACTTGCAATATTTAACATCACAGCAACTCCACTCGCATTATCATCAGCTCCATTATGGATGGCATTTTTTTCGCCTCTGTGTAATGTTCCTTCAATTCCGTGGCCTAAATGATCGTAATGAGCACCTATAATTACTGTATTTTCAGCTTTATTATCGATATACGCAACCACATTTACTCCAGTAATTGTGCTATCAACTTTTCCATCTACAAAAGTAGCCTCACCATGTGGGTGTGTTTTTGGTTTGAAAGTAAAATTCTGAAGGTATCCATCAGTTCCTTTTGCTTCTAATCCCATGTTCTTAAAACGTTCTGCCAAATACTTTGCAGATTCTTTTTCGGTAGGTGTTCCTGTTTCTCTTCCTTCCAATTTATCATCGGCTAAAAAGTAAACATCTTCTTTCATTGTCACCTCCTTAATTGGAGTTTCTGTTTTACATGAAAAGAATAAAGCTGTTACTGCTAAAACATAAAATACTTTCATCGTTATTTTTTTTTTAATTATTGTTATTTTTTAAGCTGAATCATTATTTCCAACGATTCTAAAGCGTTATTTTTGTACAAAATTAATCTAAATATGAAACGCATCCCAATTTTATTACTAGTTTTATTAATATTTTCTTGTAAAGAGAATAAGTCAGACAATTCTAGCGCAGAAACTACTACCGAAACTATTGCTGGTGAAACTATAAATACTACTTTAATTTACCCTGAAGAAACTCATTTTAAAAGCATGCGTCAAGTTACCTTTGGAGGTGATAATGCAGAAGCTTATTGGAGTTTTGATGATAAGCAATTAATATTTCAATCCAATAATAAAGAGTGGGGACTGGAATGTGATCAAATGTTTTTAATGAATGCAGAAGATATTTTTAAAGATAATATTCCTCCTATGGTTAGTACTGGAAAAGGTCGTACCACTTGTGCTTATTTCTTGCCAGACAATAAAAGTTTTGTGTATGCATCTACACATTTAGACAATGATGCTTGTCCTGAAGTTCCCCTTCGTAAAAACGGAAATTATGTATGGCCAGTCTATGATAGCTTCGATATTTTTGTAGCCGACTTGGAAGGAAATATTACTGGACAATTAACCAACGAACCCGGTTATGACGCAGAAGCAACCGTTTCTCCAAAGGGTGATAAAATTGTATTTACATCAGACAGAAGTGGTGATTTAGAATTATACACTATGGATATTGACGGAAGCAATGTAAAGCAAATCACAGACGAATTAGGTTATGATGGTGGTGCTTTCTTTTCTCCTGACGGAAGCAAATTAATTTTCCGTTCTTCTCGTCCAAAAACAGAGGAAGAGATTAGTAAATACAAAGGATTATTAGCCAATGGATTGGTAGAACCAACTCATATGGAACTTTATATTTGTAATGCTGATGGAAGTGACTTAAGACAACTTACCCACTTAGGAAGTGCAAATTGGGCTCCATTTTTCACACCTGATGGAAAAAGAATTTTATTCTCTTCCAATTTTGAAGCTGAAAGAGGATTCCCTTTTAACTTATACCTAATTGATATCGATGGTAAAAACCTTGAAAAAGTAACTCACGGAGAAACATTTGATGCTTTCCCAGTGTTTTCAAATAATGGAAAATATTTAGTTTTCTCATCCAATAGAAATAATGGTGGCGGTCATGACACCAATCTTTTTATTGCTGAATGGCAAGACTAATAATTATTAATCTATAGATAGTAATCTCAAAATCTATCATTACTTTTAAAGTCGAATATTTATATAAATATTCGACTTTATTTATTTAGACTAAAACCTAATTATTGTTTTCATTAATAAAAAATAACAAAACACCATTATTACTAGTAGTAACTTGCATTGCATTTTACACAACATTTGCTTATCACCTAGATAGAAGTGATTTTATAAAACTCATTTCATTATTTGGAGGCTTGTTTTTTCTTACCTACAAAATCCTTCAAATTAATAAAGGAAGGTTTTGGTTTTTTGTGATACTAGGAATTGTATTCCGATTGATATTTATTGTTGTTCTTCCTAATTTATCGCAAGATTTTTATCGTTTTATTTGGGATGGAAGATTGGTTTTTCAAGGAGTAAACCCTTATTTGTTTAGTCCTGAGAATTATTTGAGCGGAGACCTTTCGTCCCGAGATATTTTGGGAGCGCTTGAAGTAACAAGTAGTATTAAAGTAAATCAAGCCCAAGAATTGTACGAAGGAATGGGTAAACTAAACGGAAGCCATTTTAGTAATTACCCACCCATTAATCAATTATTCTTTGCAATTGCCGCTTTATTTACTGGAAATAGCATTTTAGGTTCAGTAATAACGATGCGATTATTTATCATTTTGGCTGATGTTGGAATTTTATACTTCGGAAGAAAACTACTAGTAAAACTTAATCAAGATCCAGATAAAATATTTTGGTATTTTTTAAATCCTTTTATTATTATTGAGCTTAGCGGAAACCTTCACTTTGAAGGCGTGATGCTCTTTTTTGTTATTTGGTCTTTGTATTTATTGCATCAAAAAAAATGGTTCTGGTCAGCAGTAGTTTTAGGAATTTCGGTTTCAGTTAAGCTCATTCCATTGTTGTTTTTACCATTGTATTATCAGTGGTTTATTCGCAAAAAAGAAGTTTCGACTGCACTTCGACTCCGCTCAGTAGTCAAGTTCAACTTGACAAAACTCATCAAATATTATATAGTTATAGTAATCACAGTAGTTCTTACTTTTTTACCATTTTACTCACCACAATTTGTTTCTAATTTTTCTGAAACCATTGCACTTTGGTTTCAGAACTTTGAATTTAATGCAAGTGTTTATTATGTAATTCGGTGGGTTGGATTTAAAATAATAGGGTGGAATATTATTGAAACCGCTGGAAAGATACTACCGTTAATAATCATTGGGTTTTTATTAATCTTAACATTCTTCAGAAAAAATAAAAGCTTTCAGCAGTTAATAACCGTAATGCTTTTTGGTATTTCATTTTATTATTTACTGTCGACCACTGTTCATCCTTGGTATATTGCAACTCCTTTATTGCTCTCAATTTTCACCAAATACAGGTTTCCGATTGTTTGGAGTTTAATGGTGATGCTGAGTTATTCTGCCTATAGTATTAGCGGGTTTTCAGAAAACTTATGGCTCATTGCTTTGGAATACCTTATCGTTATAGGATATTTTATTTGGGAGTTAACAAAAAAGTCAAAAGCAATAATAGTTTAATTTTATTCTGAATTAAAAACATTTTTACTGACAATAATTAATGCTATCATTTTTTAGTTATTTTTATAATCTTATAAAATTGTAAGTTATTAATAAACTGCTTAAAAAGTCCCTAATTTTCATAAGCATCATCTTGCTTATATTCCTTGTTTCCTTTCTCGGAATAAGGTATTACGTTAATAGTCATAAAGATGAGATCATTGCAAAAATTGAAAAAGTATTAAACGAAAATACAAAAGGAGAAATAATATTCGACTCCATTTCCGTAAGCTCATTACTAAAATTATCAAATATTGAAATTAAAATATTCAATTTAAAATTAGTTGATTCTCTATATGAAAACCACAAAAGAGAAACCTTATTTTTAAGAGAAGTAAGTGCTTCAGTATCTGTAATTGATGTTTTAAATGAAGAAGTGAAAATTAAAGGAATTTCAGCAAAAAACGGACATATTACCGTTTTTGTAGATGACAACCATTATACCAATACCTATGTTTTTGGAAAGAAATCCAACAATCAAAAACCTCAACTAAACATTATTGATAATGATATTGATGTACTAATTGAAAACATTGAATTCACTTTTACCGAAAAAATAAAAAACAAACGAATTACAGCTCATGTCAATAAAATAGATTTTAATGTTGATGTAACGAACTTCACAATTCCAACAATAAATTTAGATGTATTTATGAAAGAAATGGGATTGAATTTAGAAAAAGGAACTTTCTTTAATAATGCGAGATGTGTTGGCAGCTTTCATCCAAAACTTAATAGAGAATTATATACAATTGAAGTGCCAGAATTTGATCTAAAAATAGCAAAACAATTATTTAAAGTTTCTGCAATTATCAATACAAAAAACAAATTATTTACCTTTTTATTAGCTATTGACAAAGCTAATTTCACTGAAACCAATCGTTTACTTACCAACACAATAACGTCAAAACTAGAAGATTTTTATATTACAAAACCTTTTAAAATAACCGCTGAACTTTCTGGAAAATTTGAATATAAAAACCTCACATTGATTAAGCTGCAATACGAAACAACAGGCAATGAAATTGTTTATACAAAAGACAGTTTGCATCTTAAGGATATCGATTTTAAAGGAAAGTTTATCAACAGGTTTTATCTAGATAATAACATAGTTGAAAACCGTAAAAACTACACTTTATCGCTTGACAGTATTTCAGGGAACTACCTTGACATCTCTTTTAAGCTTTCAGAATTATTATTAAAACACAAGTTTGGTAAACCTATTCAATTATCTACAAGGTTTGAAGCAGCAGGTAAAATACCGTCAATAAATGAAATAATAAACAGTAAAGAATATGACCTTACAAAAGGATCATTTCAACTTAACGGAAGCTATAAAGGAGGGATTAATTCTTTATCAGAAACTTTGAAATTATCAGAGTTTAATATGAATATTAACGATTTAATAATAAAAAGTAAAGATCGTTTAAATCGTTTTTATATGCCTTTTGTTGATATAAAAATAGATCATAATAACGCCAAGATAAATAAGCTTATCGTTGATTTTGACAAGAAAAATCGACTTCAGATAAATGGTGATTTCGCTAATTTCGGAACCTTACTTACTAATGACGTTTTAAACTTACCTATAGTTTCAACTCTAAATATTTCATCTGAATATATAGATTTTAACGCTATCTTAAAATCCTTTGGCGCTCATAAAAAACAATCGGAAAGCAATAATTTAACCCAGGTTAAAAAATCCATAAATATATTAGCAAAAAAGTTTAATCCTAATATTATTTTTTCAATTAAAAAATTGAATTTTTTTAATGTCCCTTTTAGCGATATTGATTTAGAAACGAACTATAAAAACAATAAAATCAACATACCAAATATAAGCGGTAACTATAAAAATGGTAGCGCAGAGGCGAAAATTACTATTGACTTAAAACCTAAAAAAAATCTTAAAAATAAAGAAGTTTTAAAGCTTAATATGCTATTAAAAATAAATGGTAAAATTGAACATTGGGCAGAAATATTTCATAATGAAAAGTTCTTTTTTCAAGATGCAAATTATACGATGGAAATGAATTTTAATAATGTAGCAAGTAGTATTCCTGAGCTAATAAATCATTCAAACATTGAGTTAAATGTTACTGAAGGAAGTATGTTTTATAAGCCCGCAAATCTTACGCTACCTTTTAGTAAAATTTCTGTTAGAATAAAAAACAAAAATGCATTTTTAAATAATTTTGAATTGAACTTATCTAATAATCAATCACTTCAATTAAAAGGAAAAATTACTAATTTTACTGAACTTTTTGATGATTCTATTACAACAAATCACATTACTTCAAAAATTACGGCTTTTTCAAAAGACATAAATTTCAGTAATTTTATTGACACATTTAATCCTAATTCTCAAAAATCAAAGAAGAAAAATAACCTAAAAACTATTTTAAATGACTTGTATATTAAGTTCAAGCTAAGTTTACATTTAGATTTTGAAAAGCTAAGTTATAATAGCGTCATACTAGAAAATGTAAATGCAAATTTATTATTTAAAGACATTAATACATTGAGTATTAATAATGCTTATTGTTATTTTTATCATAAAAAATTGATGTTAGACGCCGTTTTTGATATTACTCAAGACACTCAAACAAAATTTACAACTAATTTTAGTTTAGATGACTTTGCAATTGAAAACTTAATGTATTCCTTCAAAAATTTCGGTTATAAAAAACTAGGCAAACCTACAGAAATAACAGGAATTCTTAATTTAAAAGCGGATTTTAACGGGACTATTGATGATGTTGAAGGGGTAAATTACAATTCCTTAGAAGCAGATTTTTCATACAATATTAAAAAGCTTAGCCTAAATAATTTTCAACCTATTATTGATGCCGGTAATAAGGTTTTTAGAAAGAAAAGATTCGAGGAAATCAAGTTTGCAAATATTAATAGTTCTTTAAATTTAAAAAAAAATATAATAACAATTCCAAAAACTAATGTACAATCTACAGCTTTCGATTTTTTTATTGAAGGTTTATTAGATAACACTTCAAATACAGATTTATGGATTTCAATTCCCTTATCCAATCTAAAAAGAAGAGATTTAACTCAAGCTCCAAATAAAAAAACATTTGATGAAGCTGGAAGAAAAATATACCTAGAAATTACTGCAAATGAAGAGGGAGAACTGGAACATAAAATATTTTTAAGAAACAAAAAACACTTAAAAACTCCTCAATAATAGATTATACAATCTCCATTTTCTTCAAAAGAAAAGAAGCGTTCATGTTCTTACAAATTCCATTTTTTAATTTGTAATCAAAATGAAGTTCATCATTGATGATTTCTGCATCAAAATAGTAATTTTTTACTTCGGGAAGCTCGTTTGTAATTTCACATAAGCTTAAATCGTGAGTTGCGATAATTCCGGTAGAATTTGAAGCCACTAATTTCTGAACAAATTTACGAGAACCAATAGCCTTATCGGTACTGTTAGTTCCCTTTAAAATTTCATCTAAAATTATAAAATAATTGTCTTTTGAAATTTCATCTACAATAAACTTAAGTCGTTTTAACTCGGAAAAGAAATACGATTCATCTTCGCTTAAATTATCACTCGTTCGCATACTCGTAATTAACTTTATAGGAGCATATTCAAAATCATTAGCACAAACAGGAAGCCCCATATTCGCCATTACTATTGAGAGTGAAATGGTTCGTAAAAAAGTGCTTTTTCCTGCCATATTCGCACCTGTAATAATAAAAAACTCTTCTGTATTTATGGTAACAGAGCTTGTTATTCTTTTTTCTTTTGAAAGCAATGGATGACCTAAATTAGTAGCTCTAATAGTAGTTTTTTCTGAAGGAGTTTTCGGAAAACTAAAGTCTGGATGATTAAAATTAAAATTAGCTAAAGAGTTTTGAGCATCGAAAAAAGCAATTACTTTAAACCAACTTTCTACTTTCTCTAAATAGGTTTGAATCCATTGTTCAATTTTATAAGAATGATGTAAATCACGTAAGGCAAAAGCATTTGCAAAAACACCAATAATCATATTATTACGTTGATCGAAGGCGTCTAATATTTTTGAGAATTCTAAGAATATTTCGGAAGCTTTTTTGGTTTCCGATTTTATTTCTTGTTGTTTTTGTTTTAGAATTTCTGAAGTAAATGCTTCTTCCTCTATAAAAGCTAATAATTGATGGTATTGTTTAAAAGTTTCTTTTGCCTTATTAGCATATAAATAGAGGTTGTTGATTTTTTTAATATAAATACCTGTGACACCTAACCCTATAAAAAACCAAGTAACAATTACCGAATTTGGAATTACATCTAAGTAATTTAATAAAAATAAACCTAAGGAAACAAGCCCAAAAATATTTGGTAAAAGCTTCATTGATTTAGGAGTAAAAAATGAATGTTGATGCAACCAGTTTACAATGGTTTTAATACTTGCATCCACCTTAATTAAGCTTCCAGTTGCAGAAAACTGTTGTCGCCATTTGGGTTTACCGGCAAGTTCTTTAATTGAGTGCTGTTTGCTTTCAATTTCATCAATACAATTTGCAGTAAAAAATGAAGCTAGTTTCTCTTTACCCGTTTTAATAGCTGTTCTATTCAAATATTGAAAAAAGGAACCTCTTCCAAACAAATCAATATCATAACTAAAATAGTGAGTCGGATCTCTAAATTCATCTCCAAAATCTAATTCAGATAAATCTCCATTTAAAACATTAATCTCCCTTTTATTAATCTGAATTAACTGCTGAGTTTTTTGTTTCAGAAGTTTTAAATCTGAATACATTGAAACCAAGTAAAAAAACAATGCAATTCCAACTACTAAAGTAGGTGCGAGAACTTTTATGTTTCCGAAGAAAAACCAAACACAAAAAACGATGGTTAAAAAAACAACCAACCTAACCATACTTAACTTAAGTAGTTTTTGGTTAATTAATGACAACTCTTTTTTGAAAAGCTGTTTTTGTTCTTTGTAAAATTCTAAGGGATGATTCATTAAAATTAATACCTACAAGAGAAAATTGCAGGATATTTTATAACATACTAAATGTATTCATTTCTTGTTCGGATAGATATCTCCAACGGCCACGAGGTAAATCTTTTTTAGTAAGAGGTCCAATTGTCACGCAATCAACCTTTACCACATTGTAATTTAAATGATCGAAAATTGTTCGGATCACGCTGTTTCCAATATGCTTAATTTTTAAACCGATTTCCTTTTTAGGTGCATTTTTTACCCAACTTACATCTTCTACTTCAATAGTTTTTCCTTCAATTTTTAAACCATCTCTAATACGTTGAATATCTTCTGGTTTTAAATTTTTATCCAATTCTATATGAAATAAACGAGAAACTCCTCTACGAGTAAATTTTTGCATAAAATCATCATCGTTGGTAAATAACAACAAACCGGTTGCATTTCTTCCTAATCTTCCGATTGGATGCAATTTATTGTTGGAAGCTTTAGCTACTAAATCCATAACTGTATTTCCTTTAGAATCGCTTGTGGTAGTTGCAAATCCTTTTGGCTTGTTTAGTATTACATACGCCTTTGCTTCAGGTGATATTTTTCTTCCGTCGAATTTCACAACATCACTAGGCTTCACTTTAAAGCCCATTTCGTTGATGATTTTTCCGTTTACTTCTACGCTTCCAACTTCAATATACATATCTGCTTCTCTTCGGGAACAAATTCCTGAATTGGCGATGTATTTATTCAAACGGATTCCATCGGAAGAGTTTGCTGGTTTTGAAGGTGCTGATGAAGTTGAAGGGCTATTTTGAGTCTTCTTCATTTGAGGTTTCTTTCCTTTAAATGGAGATTTTCCTTTTCGTTTATTATCTTTCTGCTTGCTCATACTTTTTTCCTTTACTAAGGATTTTTAATTTTTGCAAAGATACAGAAAGCATTATGATTGAAGCATCAAATGTTAAAATTGCATGTAGTCTTCTTTTTTTTAAAATACTCTATCTAATATCCGGCTTACATTAATCAAAGGAATACTAAAAACACCAATCACAATTATAAATTTTAAAATGTTATGAAGAACGACATAATGTATTTTTTTATTCGATTTCCAAAGAATTACAACGAATATCAATAAGGCGATACTACTTCCAATAAAAAAGAAATTCATATAACCAATGTTGAATTTAGAAATAAGAAAATAGGAAGGAAGCAATGTTAAAGCACTTAAAACAGTAAGCATTTTCTTAGATATGTCTTCACCATAAACCACAGGAATGGTTCTGTAATTGTGAGCTAAATCACCTTTTATGTTTTCTAAATCTTTTACTAATTCTCGCATAGCAATAATTAAGAATAAGAAGGTAGCGTGGACAAAAATGACCATTTCGAAATTCTTATAATAAATAAAAACGGCAAAAAACGGAATTACGGCCAGTGTTGCAGCAACAAAGTTTCCAACGAATGGATGTTTTTTAAGCTTGTGTGAATAGAACCAGATTCCGAAAATATAAAGAGAGAAAAACACTACCGCTTTAAATGAAACGTAACTCGCAAAAATCGCCGATAGGAAATTAAGCATAAAATAGGAAGTCAATTTAGTGCGCTGACTTACCAATCGATCCAACATTGTTTTACGAGGACGATTAATTAAATCTTTATCGCTATCGTAAAAATTATTTATAATGTAACCAGCTGCAATTGCAGAAGAAGATGCCAATACCAGCATAAATAAATTTGCATCAAAAAATATTTTTTTAATGCCTAGTTTTGGTTCTAAAATGTAAATAGAAGTAAGGTATTGAGCAATTACAATAATCAAAATATTATAACCCCGAACGATAGAAAACAAACTGAAAAACTTAAGAAAAAAGTATTTTTGTTTTCTGTTTAACATAATTTATTTATTCCTATAATCAAGAAAGTTTGGTGCTGATCTAAAAACTATAAACCACCTCTAGCTTATAATCTTTAAGTGCTTTTTTTGCTTCGTCAAGATCTTCGGTAAACCCTAACATATATCCACCTCCACCAGAACCACAAAGCTTTAAGTAATAAGCGTTCGTGTCAATTCCATTTTTCCAAAGAGTATGGAATTTTTCAGGAATCATAGGTTTAAAATTGTCCAAAACTACTTTTGAAAGCTCTTTTACATTTCCGAAAAGAGACTTTACATTTCCTTGTAAGAAATCTGAAACGCAAGCATCAGTATGTTTTACAAATTGATCTTTTAACATTTTACGGAAACCTTCTTGCTTCATATTTTCCATAAAAATCTGAACCATCGGTGCCGTTTCACCTGTAATTCCACTATCTAATAAAAATACTGCTCCTTTTCCGTTTTCAGGTTGTGAAGGGATTCCTGCAGGTTCAATATTATCTTTAGAATTGATAAGGATTGGTAAACTTAAGTAACTATTTAAAGGGTCTAAACCAGAAGATTTTCCGTGAAAAAAAGATTCCATTTCAGCAAAAACTCCTTTTAAAGTCAATAATTTTTCTCTTGTTAAATTTTCAAGAATGGTAATTTTATGGGAAGCATATTTATCATAAATAGCAGCGACTAATGCACCACTACTCCCTACCCCATACCCTTGAGGAATGCTTGAATCAAAATAAAGTCCTTTCTCAATATCACTATTTAATTTATCAATATCAAAAGTTACTAAATTCGGGTTTTCTTTCTGTAAATTTTCTAAATAAGCAGCAAAACGTTTCAACGTTTGATTAGACCTGTGTGTACTCATTGTATGTTGCTCATCAATTTTTAAAGCACCATTGTAAAAATTATAGGGTATAGAAAGTCCTTTAGAATCTTTTATAATTCCATACTCACCAAAGAGTAATATTTTTGAATAAAATAACGGTCCGTACATGTAGGTTCTTATTTGGGTTTATAAAATTACACTTTTTTTGCCCCAAATCCAATTTGGTCACAAATATACTGCCCATTCTGACAAAATACAACTAACTCATTCTTAATAAATTTCAAAATAGATGTTTTTTCATTTTCAGGATACAATATATGAACATTCGCACCAGCATCTAATGTAAAGCAGATATTAGAATTTGTTTCTTTTCTATAAGTCCAAATTTTATTAATTATTTCGAGCGTATTGGGTTTCATTAAAATAAAATAAGGCATTGACGCCATCATCATCGCGTGCAATGTTAAAGCTTCGCTTTCTACTATTTTAATAAATTCGGAAAGGTTTCCAGATTCAAAAACTGAAATTAACTTTGTTAAATTGTCATTTGCTTGTTGAAATCGCTGTTCTGAAAATGGATGATTGTGCATTAAATTATGCCCCACTGAACTACTTACTTGTTTTTCTCCTTTATCAACCAATAAAATAGTGTCTTGATAATTTTTAAAATTATCGTGAACTTTAAGAGGATATTTAATTCCGAAGAGATTAGAGCTTCCTTCAATTTTTGAATGCTCTCCCCAAACGACTAAATCACCTTCAACACTTCTACAGGCAGATCCTGAACCTAATCTTGCTAAGAAGGATGATTTTTTCACTTCGAATCCGCTCAGTGACCGCTGATCTTGGTCGCTGAGCGGAGCCGAAGCGAGCATTTGCTTTTCAAGACTAACCAAGCAGATTGCCAAAGCACTCATTCCGCTTGCTGATGAAGCTATTCCACTACTATGCGGAAAAGTGTTAGAAGTGTGTATTTCAAATTGATATTCCTTCAGAAAAGGCACATATTTTTCAACTCTTTTAAAAAATGTTTCAATTTTTGGTTTGAAATCTTCCGATTTATTTCCTTCAAAAAACACTTCAAATTCAAAGGTATCTGAAGGTATGTTCTTTAATTCAAATTTCAATTCTGTAATCGTTTTAGAGTTACTCAACGTAAAACTTACTGAAGGATTTGCAGGTAATTGCTCTCCATATTTTCCCCAGTATTTCACCAAAGCGATATTGCTAGGTGATTGCCAAGTAATGCTACCTTTTTTTTGCTTGTTTATGTGCTTTTTTTGGATAAAATCTGCTTCGGTCATGCGCTTTATTTACTTGGCAAATATAATAAAAATCAATCCTAATTTAATTTATTTCATTAAGCACAAATTCTTAATTATTAAAGTGTTTTATTAATGTTTTATGCTCAAATTATATGACTAAATATTTAGGGGGAAAATATTTTATTATATCCTTGTTTGTTATTTTATTTCGCAATTCTTGTTCAACGAACCTAGAATCTATAGGTTTTGAATCAACTGAAAACGATCAAAACTTTGATACAGATAAGGAGATAGAAGTGGAACCATTAATGTTACAACATTAGACTTTATAGTCTGTGAAAATGGATTTACAGATATTTACCCATATTTTAGTAGCGGCATTGATGATGGTTTATTTATTGTAAAAAACAACCCCGAACCTTGATGGTTTATTTTTAATTTATTGCAGGACAATTACAATCATAAGGCTCTGGTCGTCCACCTAAGAAATCAAATCCTAATGTAATTTGGTGAAAGCCTCCGCTGTCAAATCTAACATCTCCTGCTTGGTATGAATATGTATAAGCAAACATAAAACGGTTAAAATTAACACCTATTATGGGAGTAATATATTGAAGTTTTTGGTCGTCAAGTTCGCTACCATTTAAATATTCTGCACCGTCAAAACTCCGGCGATATGAAAGTCCTCCCCAAAGTTTTCCGAAATCCATTTCACGGTAAGCTTTAAAATTTATATCAAAACTTTGTTCTCCTGTTCTTTCAGAAAACTGAAATAAAAATGATGGCTCATAAGCCCAAATAGAGCCATATTTACCTATTGCATACGCAGCAGAAATTAAATATTTTCTTTGATTATTAGATTCAAACCCTTCATCATTCAATTTTCTATTTTGGAATATTAAATTCTTAACGGTAAAATGACCTGAAAAATTTAAAAAATTGTATGACATTCCTGCATCAATATTAAAATATGATGAACTTTGAATTATTCCAGCTATAATTGGATCAAAATCAGATGGGTCAAATTGAGTTTCATCTAATCTAGATTGAATAAGTCCAAAACTAATTCCAAATGACAATTGATTTAAATCTGCATCACTTCTTGAAAACATAATATGATGCGCATAAGTTAAATAGCCTCCTGTTTGTGAATGATAACCATTTTTATCATTAAAAAATATTGCTCCAACCCCAGAGCGTTCTCCTATCCTTGCATTAAAACTTAGGGTTTGTAAATTTGGTGCATCTTCTTGATCAAACCACTGCTTCCTTGCAGTTAATCTAATTTGATTATGGGATGCGGCTCCTGCCATAGATGGATGTAATAAATAAAGATTATCAGATAAATAATCTGAATATACGGGTATCCCATCTTGGGAAAACACAGCTATTTGGGATAACAACAACAATATGACAATGTAGGTTCTTCTTAAATTCATAATTTTTTTCTCTATCTTTTAAGGGTAAAATGTCCTCTAAATTCTTTTTTTGTATCGTTTTCTGTATACTCTACTCTAAACCAATAATCACTCGAGGG
>JASFZG010000122.1:0-9785 GCA_046055745.1 Flavobacteriaceae bacterium
ATTAGAGATTGGATTTATGTAACCGATCATTGTAAAGGCATCAAACTCGTTTTAGATAACGGAAGATTAGGTGAAACCTATAATATTGGAGGAAGAAACGAACGAGAAAATCTTTATATTGCTTATACCATTTGCGAATTATTAGATGAATTGGTACCAAATAAAACCCCTTATAAAGAGCAAATGGAATTTGTACAAGATCGTGCAGGACACGATTTTAGATACGCCATTGATGCCGATAAAATTGAAAAGGAATTAGGTTGGAAAGCTGAAGAAAACTTTGAAAGCGGAATTTTAAAAACTATTGAGTGGTATTTGAATAATCGCTCCTTTTTATTATAACACTTGTATAACACATTGTTATTTTTTATCTTTGTGATAAATATTTGAATTATGAAGATACAAACCGCATTCAGATTTGACGAAGAATTGCTAGAATTAATTAAGGAAAAAGCAAAGTCTCAAAAAAGAAGTTTAAATAATTATATTGAATATTTATTGTATCGTGATGTGGGAAATATTCCAAATGAAGAAACAGTAAAAGCAATTGATGACGCTAGAAACAACGTTAATTTAGAAGTAATCGAAGATTTAGATCTTTATTTGAAAAACTTATTAAACGAGAAGGATTAATAATGTATTCATTAATTGAAACTACTCGTTTTAAAAAAGATTTAAAGAAGGTTTTAAAAAGAAATATAAGAGAACTTGAATTTACTTTTCAGGTTTTAGAAGTTCTTAAAAAGAAAGGTGTAAAAGGGATTCCTTTAAAAATGAAATCTCACCAATTAAAAGGAAATTATAAAGACAATTGGGAATGTCATATTAAACCAGACTTGCTAATTATTTGGTTTCAAATAGAAGACCCTAAAACAATAAAACTAATTAGAATAGGGTCACATTCAGACCTTTTTAAATAAACAAAGAGTGTTGTAGAAAGAAATTTTATTTAATTTTAAAAATAAAAAATTCTTTGTGACTTTGAGTCTTTGTGAGTAAAAATAAAAACATGAAACGAGCATGTTAGAACTTTTAACACATAACGAAATGACTAATTACGAACACCATATGACCACTTTAAAAAATAGCATAGACATATGAAAGGAATAATTTTAGCAGGAGGTTCAGGTACCAGGTTGCATCCAATAACATTGGCAGTAAGTAAACAATTAATGCCAGTGTATGATAAACCGATGATTTATTATCCGTTGTCAACATTAATGTCGGCAGGAATTCGTAAAATATTAATTATTTCTACTCCACAAGATTTACCATTATTTGAAAAATTATTGGGCGATGGAAAACGATTGGGATGTGAATTTAGCTATGCAATACAAGACCAACCCAATGGTCTAGCAGAAGCATTCATTATTGGAAAAGAGTTTATTGGAGACGATAAAGTAGCCTTAATTCTAGGAGATAATATTTTTTATGGTTCGGGTTTAAAACAACTGCTTCAGGCAAATAATAATCCTGATGGAGGAATTATTTACGCCTATCACGTTCAAGACCCAGAACGTTATGGTGTGGTAGAGTTTGATGATAATGGAAAAGCAATTTCAATAGAAGAAAAACCACTTCAGCCAAAATCAAATTATGCTGTTCCGGGTATTTATTTTTATGATAACTCCGTAGTTGATATCGCAGCAACTATGAAACCAAGTGATCGTGGTGAATTGGAAATTACAGACATAAACAATGCTTATCTTCAGCAAGGAAAACTAAATGTGAGTATACTCGATAAAGGAACTGCTTGGTTAGATACAGGAACATTTGCTTCCTTAATGCAAGCATCACAATTTGTGGAGGTAATTGAAGAACGTCAAGGGCTTAAAATTGGTTCTATCGAGCAAGTTGCTTTTGAAATGGGATATATTACCAAAGAAGAATTAAACAAATTAATCGAGCCACTTTTAAAAAGTGGTTACGGAAAACATATTATATAATTTGAAAATTACACAGACTCCATTAAAAGATTGCTTCGTATTAACGCCGACCATCTTTACTGATGAACGAGGAACTTTTTACGAAACTTACAACGAGAAATTATTCAAGGAAGTAACAGAAATTAATGTGAATTTTGTTCAAGACAATCAGTCCACTTCTACTTTAGGGGTGTTGCGAGGTTTACACTTTCAGGTTGGTGAAATGGCACAAGCGAAATTGGTAAGAGTAGTACAAGGTAAAGTATTGGATATTGTGGTGGATTTACGGAAGGAATCTGATACTTTCGGAAAGCATTATTCTATCGTTTTAGATGATAAAAAACAAGAACAGCTATTTGTTCCTCGTGGTTTTGCACACGGGTTTATAACATTGTCTGAAACTTCAAAATTTGCTTATAAATGTGATAATTTCTACAATAAGGCTTCCGAAAGAGGAATCATCTATAACGACGCAACCTTAAACCTAGACTGGCATCTTTCAGGAGATAAACTTATTATTTCAGAAAAAGACAAAGAACTTCCATCATTTTTGGAAGCAACAAAAGGATGAAGATATTAGTAACAGGTGCTAACGGACAACTAGGGAAATGTATAAAGGACGCATCGATTGATTTCCCTAAAATAGAATTTACATTCGTTTCAAAAGAAGAATTAGACATTACAAATGAAGCGTCTGTTTCAGAAATATTCAGTAAAAACAATTTCGATTATTGTATAAATACAGCTGCTTACACCAATGTAGAAAAAGCAGAGAGTGAACCAGAACAAGCATTCTTAATCAATGCAGAAGCGGTTAAAAATTTAGCAAGATGTTGTAAAAATACTAACACGGTATTGATACAAGTTTCAACAGATTATGTATTTGACGGAAAAAAAACAACACCATATAAAGAGGAAGACTCTACTAACCCTATAAATGTTTATGGTGCTTCTAAGCTAAAAGGAGAGCAGTATATTCATGAAGTTTACGAAAAATATTTTATTATTAGAACCTCTTGGCTATACTCACAATACGGACATAATTTTTACAACTCAATGATTCGATTTGCAAAAGAAGGGAAAGATTTAAAAATTACCACAGAACAAACAGGAACGCCAACCAATGCAAATGATTTGGCAAGAGCCATCCTAGAAATAATAAAATCTAGTAGCAATAATTATGGTATATATCATGTTAGCAATGCAGGAGAAACCACATGGTATGGCTTTGCAAAAGAGATACTAACACAAACCAATCAATTAAACACAACAAACCTTGTTAAAACAGATCATTATTCTACTTTTGCAGCGAGACCTAAGTATAGTGTTTTAGACAACAAAAATCATAGTAAAGTATTTAATAGTATACTTTTAGATTGGAAAAAAAGCTTAAAAAATATAACAACTAATTAGACATATTAATTATGGAACATAATAAAGAAGAAATAGAATTATTTCAAATATTAAACACCATTAAAAGCACTTTTAAAGGATGGATAGTTTTATTATTTAAAGCAATAGAATTTATTCAAAAAAAATGGATAATTCTTTTAATATTAGTGGTCGTTGGAGTAGGTTTTGGATATTATAAAGAAACGAAAGCATTACCTGAAAAAAACATAAAAGCGTTACTTAGAGTTAATTATGATGCTGTAAATTATGTGTACACTTCTATAGAGCTTTTAAATAAAAAAGTGAAAGAGAAAGACAATAATTTTCTTAAAAGTATTGGTATAGAACCTTATTCTATTAATAGTTTGGAGTTAAAACCTATTATTAAGATTAAACAAATGGTGGATCAATTTGATCAAAACAATAGGAATATTGATGTCTTATTAAAAAACATAGAATTTGATGAAGATGAAGTAGTTTTATCCGAAACGTTTACTTCAGCTTACAAAGACCATGTTTTAGTTATTACAACAAACACAAACGACAAAAACATTATTAACAATGTATTAAATTACTTAAATGATAATGAATTAATTAAAAATTTAAAAGAAGTAGGTATAAAACATTTAAAAGAGGAAATAGAAAGTGATAAAAGATCTATTGCTCAATTGGATAAAATTTTAGATACTTATTCTCAAAATCAATCTATGCCTACACCTGTAGAACAAATGTTTGTGGTGGATAAAAATTTTAGCGTACACCTTTTAATTGAAAAGAAAGTAGAATTATTAGAAGAATTAAAATTTAAAGAACAAGATTTAATTTTCGCTAAGGAAGTTGTTGTTCCTATTAACAGCCCTGAACTAGCTAAAGTAAATACAGGTCTTTTAAGTAATTTAAAAGTTTTATATCCAATATTATTAGTTTTTTTGTTTTTGTTTTTGGCTTATTGTAGATATATCTATTTTAGATTAAAAGGAATTGCATACCAGGAATAGAAACAGCACAAGATATTTAAATAGAAAACTACTACTTTAGGAAAAATATGAAAACAAACTTAATTGTATTCGGAACTAGACCCGAAGCTATAAAAATGGCTCCTTTGGTACTTCAATTTTTAAAAGATGATACTAGTAAAACCAAAGTTTGTGTAACTGCTCAACATAGAGAAATGCTTGATCAGGTGTTGGGTTTTTTCGAAATCGTTCCAGATTACGATTTAGATATCATGAAACCCAATCAAAACCTTTATAGTCTTACGGCAACTATTATTGAAAACATGAAAGCAGTTCTTGAAGATGCTAAACCTGATTTTGTATTTGTTCACGGTGACACAACAACTTCAATGGCTGTAGGGATTGCAGCATTTTATTATGGAGCAAAAGTGTGTCATGTAGAAGCAGGTCTTAGAACATTTGATAGAAAATATCCTTTTCCAGAAGAATTTAATAGACAATTAACTGGTAAAATTGCTGATTTCCATTTTTCACCAACTACAGTTTCAAAACAAAATCTATTAAATGAGAATGTACAAGATATAAACATACTTGTTACAGGAAATACAGTTATTGATGCTTTATTAATTGGAGTTGAAAAAGTAAATTCCGAAGCATTTTTAGATGCTGAGATCGAGAATTTAAAAGAAGTATTGGATTTTTCAAAAAGAATTATTTTAGTAACAGGACATCGAAGAGAGAATCATGGAGAAGGTTTAATTAAAATCTGTGGTGCTTTAAAAGAAATAGCTTTAAACTATCCCAATGTTCAAATTATTTATCCTGTCCATTTAAATCCTAATGTAGAAGGTCCAGTGCATGAGTTGCTTTCTGGTGTTAACAATATATTTTTAGTTAAACCATTAGCATACGCAGCTTTTCTATGGCTTATGGAAAAATCGTATTTTATAATTACCGATAGTGGCGGCATACAAGAAGAAGCGCCAAGCCTAGGAAAACCAGTTTTAGTTACCAGAGACACTACCGAAAGACCCGAAGCTGTAGATGCTGGAACTGTTTGTTTGGTAGGTACAAATACAAGTGTTATTATAGAAGAATCTAAAAAATTACTAGATAATTTAGAATATTATCAATCTAAAAGTATACTTCATAATCCTTATGGCGATGGAAAAGCTTCAGAACGAATCGTAGAATTTATTAAAAAATTATAAATGAACAACAAACCAAGCGTAGTAATGATGGGTCTGGGGTATATTGGATTACCCACCGCGGCACTAATCGCAAGCAGAGGATTAAAAGTTACAGGTGTAGATATTCGAGAGAATGTTGTAGAAACCATTAACAAAGGGCAAATACATATTGTAGAACCCGACTTAGATGGATTGGTTCATAAAGTGGTTAAAGAAGGAAATTTACATGCAGCAACAAAACCAATTACTTCTGATGTTTATTTAATAGCAGTTCCAACTCCTTTTAAAGAAAATCATGAGCCCGACCTATCTTATGTAACTTCAGCTGTAAGAAGTATTATACCCACTCTTACAGAAGGCGCATTGGTAATTTTAGAATCTACAAGCCCTGTAGGAACTACAAGAAAGATGGAGAAGCTTATTTTTGAAGAGCGACCAGAACTTAAAGGGAATCTATTTCTAGCTTACTGTCCAGAACGCGTTTTACCAGGTAATATAATTTACGAATTAAAACACAACGATAGAGCTATTGGAGGTATAGATAAAGCCTCTACTGAAAAAGCAATTTCATTTTACAAACATTTTGTTACTGGAGAGCTTCATAAGACGAATGCCAAGACAGCCGAAATGGTTAAATTGGTCGAAAATGCCTCTAGAGATAACCAAATAGCTTTTGCTAACGAATTGTCTATTATTTGTGATAAAGCAGAAATTAATGTTTGGGAAATGATTGCATTGGCAAACAAACACCCTCGTGTAAATATATTAAACCCAGGAACAGGAGTTGGAGGTCATTGCATTGCCGTTGACCCTTGGTTTATAGTTTCTGAGTTTCCAAAAGAAAGTACATTAATTAGAAAATCTAGAGAAACCAATACCTTTAAAACTCGTTGGGTTTTGGAAAAAATAAAAAATACAGCACTTTCTTTTAAAATTGAAAACAATAGAGATGCTGTAATTGCTTGTATGGGTTTAGCATTTAAGCCAGATATTGACGATTTAAGAGAGTCTCCAGCACTTTTAGTAAACGATACACTAATTACTGAAGGATTTAATATAGTAAGTGTAGAGCCTAATTTAGAATCAGAATCTGCAAGAAAATTAACAAGTAGTTCTGAAGCTTTACAACAAGCAGATATAATCGTTTTTTTAGTTGCTCACAAACAATTTAAAGACCTAACTATTTCGAAAAACAAAATTGTATTGGATTTTGTAGGACTAAAAAATTAATTTAAAAATATTAAATGCTCTTTAACTCCTTAGATTTTGCAATTTTCTTTCCAATATTTTTTATTTTATTTTGGATTTTTGCTCAAAAATTAAAAGCAAGAAATGTATTAATATTAGTATCTAGTTACCTTTTCTATGGTTGGTGGGATTGGCGGTTTTTGTTCTTAATAATCTTTAGTTCATTAGTAGATTTTACAATTGGCAAAAGAATTTATAAAGCCACTAAAAAATCTGTAAAACGTAATTACTTAATAATTAGTTTGTTATTAAATTTAGGTTTTTTAGGGTATTTTAAATATGCTAACTTTTTTATTGATTCATTTATAAAGTCTTTTCGTCTTTTTGGTGCCGATTTAGATTCCTTTTCATTAAATATTATTTTGCCTGTAGGGATTAGTTTTTATACATTTCAGACGCTAAGTTATACGATCGATATTTATAGAGAAAGACTAAAACCAACAAATAATTGGCTTGCTTTTTTCTCTTTTGTGGCATTCTTTCCGCAGTTAGTTGCTGGACCCATCGAGCGAGCTTCACATTTATTACCACAATTTTTTAAAACCTACCAATTTAACTATAAAGCTTTTAAAAGTGGAATTTTGTTAATGGCATTTGGCTTGTTTAAAAAAATGGTTATTGCAGATCGATTGGCAATATTAGTAAATGAAGTCTATAATAATCCCACAGATCATACGGGTCAGAGTTTTATTATTGCAACAGTGTTTTTTGCTTTTCAAATTTATTGTGATTTTTCAGGATATTCAGATATTGCAATAGGAATATCAAGAACATTAGGTTTTGACTTAATGAAGAATTTTGACACACCCTATTTTTCAAAATCGATTACCGAATTTTGGCGTAGGTGGCATATTTCTTTATCTACTTGGTTTAGAGACTATGTTTATATTCCCCTTGGTGGAAGCAGAAACGGTACCCGAAGAATGTATATTAACTTATTATTGGTTTTTGTAATTAGTGGACTTTGGCATGGTGCTGCAATTACATTTATTATTTGGGGTTTTATTCATGGTATTATCATTGTTATAGAAAAGGCTTTTACCAATAATAATATAATTATAAAAAGAGATCGTTTTATCTCTAACCTCTTTTTTACAGTATTCACATTTATTATTGTTTGTTTTGCTTGGATCTTTTTTAGAGCAAATAGCTATTTTGATAGTACTTATATTGTTAA
The DNA here is from genome assembly GCA_046055745.1 of Flavobacteriaceae bacterium. Lineage (GTDB taxonomy): Bacteria > Bacteroidota > Bacteroidia > Flavobacteriales > Flavobacteriaceae > Marifrigoribacter. The sequence continues at coordinate 7,889 of JASFZG010000122.1, forward strand.
AAATTTATTTAATTTTTCTGATAATTTTAAAGGGATTTATCACCTTGGATTAGTAACTCATGAGTTTGATTTCGCAATAATTGCTATTATTTTCTTATTGTTGTTTGATTTTATACATAGAAAATATAATGCACTAAAGTTGTTAAATAAAATTCATTTTTTAGGGAGAAGTTTAGTGTATGTGAGCATTGTTTTTGTTATAATTATCTTTGGTATTTATGGAGACGATAGTGTTTCTGAATTTATTTATTTTCAATTTTAATGGCTTATGAAAAAGATATTTCTGAAGTCATTATATCTTATTTTATTAACAATAGTTTTAATTTTTGCTTATTTTAAAATTGAGAAGAGTTTATTTGATAAAAACATTTCATTTAAAATAAATTCAGATACTAAATATGCAGTTTTTGGACACTCTCACGCCGAAACAGCATTTAATGACTCATTAATTTCAAATTTTCAAAACTTTTCTAGATCTGGAGATGCATATTTTTATATATACCCGAAAATTAAAAAAATAATCACCCAGAATAAAGGTTTAAATACCGTTATAATTGAACTAACAAACAATCAAGTTTTTAAATATATGGATGAATGGACTTGGGGAGACATTTATCTTTCTACTAAATTTAAAAACTATGAGCCATTTATAGATTTGGAAGATCAAAAGGTTTTACTTAGTCATAATTTCTCAAAATATTATGATGTATTCTTTACGATTAGAAAAACAAATTTTTGGAAAATGATTAATAATAATTACTCCTTATCAACGTATAATCAATTTGGAGGATATAATTATTTAGTTAAAGACAAAGCAGATTCATTATTAAATAATTTAACTTCTAAAAAATCAGAATTTGGATATTCTAAGACAAATATTGATTATTTAGAAAAAATAATTACAATGTTAGAAAATGAAAACATAAAAGTTATTTTGCTCAGAGTACCCATTCATCCAAAATCAATTGAAAATAATAATGAATTACTATTTAATCAAATAATAAATAAAAAATTTAGCTCAGTTGAGTATTTAGATTTCAACTCATTTTACCTAGAAATTAACCAATTTGGAGATTTAGAACATCTTAATTATCGAGGAGCAAAGGTGTTTTCATTATGGTTTGATTCACTTATAAAAAAAGGATTGTTCGACAAAAAAAACAAACAAGATTTTATTGATAAATCTATAGCATTATATAATAAAAATAACAACAATATTATACCTAATCTAGAGAGCCTTAAGAAGGCAGAGCTAAACAATAACGACCAACGAATAAGTAAAATATTAGCTAATGGAGTTGTAACAAAAGGGGATTATTTTTTCACTAACAACCTAACTTCAAATAAAATAATTGCTTATACAAACGATGAGACAAGTTATATATTGATAGAATTAACAAAAGCAATAAATGATAGTTTATTTATTGATAAAAAATTTGGGATACATTTAAATATATATGCAAAAGATAAAGATATGCGTCCTCAATGGCTCAAAGATAAAAACTCTTATAAATTAACGTATCTTAGTGAGATAAACCTTGTAGGACTAAGTAGTAAAGAATATTTATTAGTGTCTTTTAAAAAGAAAACTAGAATAAAACAGTTTGAGAGTATCGTGTTGTTTTTGCAAGATAAAAACACTTATAAAGGAGTGATAGGAAGGTCATTAATGATAAAAGATTTTAAGCTTTAATAGTATGAAACAAAGGATATTTTCAATTTTGGGTTTTTTGATCTTATTTGTTGGGATGTTTATTTATTTAAATAAACTATTTACTTCTAGTAATCACTATAATAATACTTTTGAAGATTTTACAGAATTGGCAAATAAAACAAATATTGATCTAATCTTTTATGGGTCTTCACATTCTTATACCGCTTATAACCCTTTAATATT
>JASFZG010000123.1:0-6188 GCA_046055745.1 Flavobacteriaceae bacterium
AAAAAAAAACCACAAAAGCAAATTATTTGGTAGTTATTATTTAAAAATTAGTTTTTGTCGTAGGATTTCATTTCTTCAATTGCGGTGTTGTACATAGCATTTAAAGCTTCTCGGGTTATTTTTTTACCTGTTGTGGGTTTTATAACCCAAACATCATCGTCCCAATTAATAGTATCTGCTGTATAAGTTGTTTTACCACCAAGAACAATTTCTAAAATTAAACCAGGCAAACTAGCATAGCCTTTTGGTCCAAATTGATAAGGTATTTCTGGGCAATACCAAGCAGTAACTATTACAGGGTTCATGCCTTCTCTGTTATGGGTTGCTTTATAACAGGTGTAACCTAAAATTGTTTTGGTTTCATTTATTAATTTCCAATTAAACTGTTTGGGAGGTTCTACTATTAAATATAAGGTATTAAAAGACTCGCGTTGCTCAATGTATTGTATTGAATCTACATAAAAACTTGCCAATTCTGCTGCTTTTTGAGCATAATTTGCATTTACTGAAAGCTCCATTTTTTTAATAGCCTCGAACAATGAAGTATGATTAACAACTTCTAACTTATATTTTACTGCTTCTAAATATTTTTTCATTTGCAAAGCAAAGTTTAATTTTGAAGGTTCTCTATTATAATCAAAATTAGACAACGTAGTACTGTATGTTACGGTGAAGCTATTTTGGTTTTGTGAAAATAAAAGGTTTAGAGGTATTAATAATAGTAATATAATTGTAATAAGTAGTTTTTTCATTTTATAAATATAATTGATATTTGTTAATAATTTGGATTTAGCATTTCCTTAAACAATAACCAACAAAAATTTACGATATTTGTAACATGACATCCATTCGTTGGAAATACACACTACTCGATATTAAGTTTCTAAATAAAAGAAACCCAGAATAAACACCCCATAATTTTTAGCCTCGATTTCAATAATTATTGGAACAGAAAAGTTTAATTAATTAATAAAAAAAAATTATGCCACGTTACCATACATTAGGTAAAATACCACATAAAAGACATACCACTTTTAAAAAACCAGACGGCTCCTTATATCAAGAAGAATTGTTTGGGACTGCTGGTTTTGCAGGAATGTCTTCCTTGATTTATCATTTATATCCGCCAACGGTTGTTTCCGAAATTAAAAATTTAGGTTCGGTTGCACCAAAAATTGCGGTAGATAAAAACATGAAAGCTTTAAGTTTTAAAGGTTTTTCATTGCCACCAGAAAAAGATTATTTAGACAGCCGAAAAACACTATTTGCTAACAACGACTTACACATTGGATTAGCAGCTCCAAAGTCTTTTTCGAAAGATTATTTCTACAGAAATTCTGATGCAGACGAAATGCTTTTTATTCATATAGGAAGCGGAACCATGAGAACTATGTATGGAAACCTCGATTTTAAATATGGAGATTACCTTATAATTCCAAGAGGGACTACTTATCAAATTGATTTTGATACTGAAGAAAATAGAATTCTTTATATCGAATCTTTCAGCCCGATTGTAAGTCCGAATCGCTACCGAAATAACTTCGGTCAGTTTTTAGAACACTCTCCATTTTGCGAACGCGATTTTAGATTACCAAAAGATTTAAAAACTCACGATGAAAAAGGAACCTTTAAAGTGCTTTCAAAAAAACAAGGAGTAATGTGGGAATATACCCATGAAAATCATCCTTTTGATGTAGTTGGTTGGGACGGGTTCCATTACCCGTATGCCTTTTCAATTCATGATTTTGAACCTATAACAGGACGTATTCATTTACCACCTCCAATTCATCAACAATGGGAAGCGGCAGGATTTGTAGTCTGTAGTTTTGTGCCTAGAATGTATGATTATCATCCAGATTCAATTCCTGCACCATACCATCATAGCAATATAGATTCAGAAGAATTGTTATATTATGTAGATGGTGATTTTATGAGCCGTAATAATATTGAAAAAGGACAAATAACCTTACACCCAGGAGGAATTCCTCACGGACCACATCCAGGAGCGATAGAAAGAAGTGTAGGCAAAAAAGAAACGGGAGAATTAGCGGTCATGATCGATCCTTTTAATCCTGTGATGATTACCGAAGAAGCACTTAAATTAGAAGTAGACGATTATTATAAGAGTTGGATAGTTTAAATTCTTGAAAAGAGAGAAAAGAACAAAGAGAAACGACAAATTGAGTTTCTAATAAAAAAACTAATTATTAAAGAAAATTTGAAAGATTATAAGAAGCGACTTCTTTTTTCTCTATTCTTTTTTCTTTAGTCTTAAATAAAACATTATGAGTAAAAAAGAAGTAAAATCAGTAAACTACGGTTTAGAAAAAATATTTGAAGGAGCGCAAGATTTCTTACCATTATTAGGAACAGATTATGTAGAGTTCTATGTAGGAAACGCAAAGCAATCTGCCCATTATTATAAAACTGCATTTGGATTTCAGTCTTATGCCTATAAAGGTCTTGAAACAGGTTCAAGAGACAGTGTGAGTTATGCTTTAAAACAAGATAAAATCGTTTTAATTTTAACAACGCCACTTCATAGTAAATCTCCAATTAACGACCATTTAGTTAAACATGGTGATGGAGTAAAAGTGATTGCTTTATGGGTAGAAGATGCTAGAAAAGCTTATGAAGAAACCGTTAGTAGAGGTGCAAAATCTTATTTAGAACCAATAGTTGAAAAAGATGAATTTGGAGAAGTAGTAAGAGCAGGAATTTATACTTACGGTGAAACAGTACATATGTTTATAGAGCGTAAGAACTATAAAGGTAATTTTTTACCAAGTTTTATTCCTTGGGAATCGGATTATAATCCAGAACCTGTAGGTTTAAAATACATCGATCATATGGTTGGAAATGTAGGTTGGGGGCAAATGAACCAATGGGTAAAATGGTATGAAGATGTAATGGGATTTGTTAACTTTTTATCTTTTGATGATAAGCAAATTCATACAGAATATTCCGCTTTAATGAGTAAGGTGATGAGTAATGGAAATGGACGAATAAAATTTCCTATTAATGAGCCAGCTAAGGCTGCAAAAAAATCTCAAATTGAAGAATATTTAGATTTTTATGAAGACTCTGGAGTACAACATTTAGCATTAACGACAGATGATATTATAAAAACAGTAGCTCAGTTAAAAGCTAGAGGTATTGAGTTTTTACCACCACCACCACAAGCATATTATGATGAAATTCCTGGTAGATTAGGAGTACACATGGATATGATGAAGGAAGACATTAAAGAACTTCAAAAACTTTCTATTTTAGTGGATGCTGATGAAGATGGTTATTTATTGCAAATATTTACAAAGCCTGTAGAGGATAGACCTACTTTGTTTTTTGAGATTATTCAAAGAATGGGAGCTCAAGGTTTTGGAGCAGGAAATTTTAAAGCGCTTTTTGAATCTATTGAAAGAGAACAAGCAAATAGAGGAACCTTATAAATAAATTTCAATGATACGATGACTCAAAGTCATCGTATCATTTTATTAATAACTTGAATGAAAAAACTAATCACGATACTTTTACTATTTAATATTTCAATGCTTTTTGCACAGAAAAAAGCATATAGTGATGGTGAATGGTTAAAATTTAGAGTTCACTATGGATTGATTACTGCTGGAACTGCAACTTTAGAAGTTAAAAGTGAAGTTTTAAATGGAAATGAAGTTTTTCATATTATAGGCTTTGGAGAAACCTCTGGAATGACAAGTTGGTTTTTCCCAGTGGAAGACCATTATGAGTCTTATGTTAGTAAAGAAGCGGACCTTCCTCAAAAATTTATTAGAAAAATCGATGAGGGCGGACATACAAAAGATATTGAGATTAATTTTAATCATTTATCCCAACAGGCGACAATTGTTGATTATAAGCACGATAATGAAAAAATAGTAACTTTTCCAAAGGGAGCCCAAGATATGGTTTCTTCATTTTATTATTTACGAAACAATCTAGACGTTTCTAATATTAAAGTAAATGATGAAATTGAATTGGATATGTTTTTCGATAAAGAAAACTACAAATTCAAATTAAAATTTTTAGGAAGAGAAGTGATTGATACCGAATTCGGAAAAGTACCTTGTTTAATTTTCAGACCATATGTGCAATCAGGAAGAGTTTTTAAAGAAAAAGAAAGCTTAACACTTTGGGTAAGTGATGATGAGAATAAAATACCTTTAGTAATAAAAGCAGACTTAATGGTGGGGTCTTTAAAAGCTACCTTAATTCAGTTTAAAGGATTGTCACATTCCTTTAAAATAAAAGTAGATTAAAATGAAGAATAATAGAGAAGAATTATTACAACAATTAGAGGATAAATATAAAGGTATTGGTCAAGATTTAGATACCCATTTAGAAGGCCTTTTGTACGGTGAACCTATGACTTATTGGGATTATGTTCAAACAGATGCTTTGTTGAATCTTCAAACAAAAAGAACCACACTCCCTGATGAAATGGTATTTATTATGTACCATCAAGTAAACGAATTATTATTCAAAATGATACTTTGGGAAATCGAACAAGTATCACATCATAAAAATTTAACGGCAGAATTTTTCTCTTCAAGATTAATGCGAGTAAGTCGGTATTTTGATATGTTAACCTCTTCATTTGCAATTATGCAAGAAGGAATGGATGTAGATCAATATTTAAAATTCAGAAATACATTAACTCCAGCAAGTGGATTCCAAAGTGCTCAATACCGTAAAATTGAATTTGCTTCTACTGATTTAATCAACCTTATCGATGCCCGTTTTAGAGCAACAATCGACAGGAATACACCTTACGAACATGCCCTAGATCATTTGTATTGGCAAGCTGCTGGGAAAGATTTTAAAACAGGAGAAAAATCGTATTTACTAGAAGCTTTTGAGAACAAGTATAAAAATGAATTTATTGCTTTTACGCAAGAATATAATACCATAAATTTGTACGCAAAATTTAAAGAACTTCCTGCTGAGGTTCAGGCGAATCCAGAACTTCGAAAAGCAATGCGTCATTACGATTACACGGTAAATATTACTTGGGTAATGGCTCATTATAAAGCGGCAAACCATTATTTATCTGAAGGAAAAGATGATGGCGAAGAAATTGAAGCAACAGGAGGTAGTGATTGGAAAAAATACATGCACCCAAAATACCAAAGAAGAATATTTTTCCCAGAACTTTGGACGGAACAAGAATTAAAAGATTGGGGAACAAACGTTTAAATATAAAAGAATAAATAACCTACATTGAAGAAAATATTATTAATTATCCCTGTGTTACTGTGCTTTTTTTCTTGTGCAGATGATGATGTAAAAGAAGAAATTAAATCTACTCCTGAAACCCCAAATATTGTAAAAGCAAATTTTGAATACGGCTACGATTTAAATGAGTTTAATGTAATTCGTGATACCATTCGTTCCGGAAATACTTTTGGAGGAATTTTGGATGCAAACCATGTGCCTCAAGCTGAAATATTTTCGGTAGTTTCAAAAATAAAAGACAGCTTTGATGTTAGAAGAGTAAAAGTAGGGAACCCTTATGTCTTATTAAATTCAAAAGACAGTATAAATAAAACACAGGTCTTTATATATGAAAAAAACAAAGTTGATTTCGCAGTGATTGATTTAAGAGATTGCGTTACTTCTTACAGCGATAAAAAACCGGTTACTTTAATTGAAAAATCTGCAAGAGGAGTAATTACAAGTTCGCTATCTCAAACAATGGAAGAACAACATTTAAGTCCGAATATGACCGACCAATTAGCAACGATTTATGCTTGGACGATCGATTTTTTTAGGCTTCAACCAGGAGATCGTTTCAAAGTAATTTACACACAAAAATACATTAACGATACAATTCCCGCTGGTTTAGGCGAAATAAAAGCAGTTATGTTTGAACATAGAGAAAGACCTATTTATGCATTTAGTTTTATAGGCGATTCTATTATGGGAATTACAGATTATTACGATGAAGAAGCCAATAATTTACGACGTGCATTTTTAAAAGCCCCCGTTAAATTTAGTAGAATTTCCTCCCGTTATAATTTAAAAAGAAGAATTAAATACTACGGAAATAGAGTGCGCCCACATAAAGGAACGGATTTTGCAGCACCTATAGGAACACCAATATTAGCAACAGCAGATGGTGTGGTAACCAAATCTGAAAGAAGAGGAGGAAACGGTAAATATGTAAAAAT
>JASFZG010000124.1:0-4988 GCA_046055745.1 Flavobacteriaceae bacterium
TGATGGATTGTCTTTTGTTGGAGGTGGAAAATTAAAATTATTGGTAACAATTGGTGTTACAAATCCGCTGACATTATTTTGACCTCTTAAAGCATTCATCCAAGCACCTCCACGTTTACTTTCTCTTGTAAAAAAGTCCATATATATAACTCCAACATGAGTTCCGTCTGCTTCTTTCACTTCAAATACTTGTTGGTCTTTATGCCATTTTGGAGCATCATTCATTGGTGTAAATGTGAGTCCGAATAATTCTTTTGCTAATAAAAAAGCTCCGTCTCTTACTGCATTAACTTCAAAATAAGGACGTGTTTCATCTTCATTAAAATTATAACGTTGTTTTCTAATTTTAGCAACATAATAACGCCAATCACTTCCTCTAAAATCTTCATTAATCCCTTCAGATTTCATAATTTCAGCAAGAGAAGCTCTATCTTTTTTAGCCATCTCAAGTGCTGGTGACCAAAGTTGGTTCATTAAATTATAAACTGCTTCGGGTTTTTCAGCCATATTATTAGCTAAAATATAATCGGCGTGAGACTGATAACCTAGCAAGTTTGCTTTTTCTAATCGAAGTGTAGTCATTTCAATGATAATATCTTTATTATCATTTTCATTATTGTTATTTCCACGCATCGCATATCCTTGAAATATTTTTTCACGGAACTCTCTATTTGGAGATGACTGCAAAAACGGGTTCACGCTTGGGCGTGACAAAGTAAATGACCAACCTGAATCGTGACCTCTTTTCTTAGCTTCGGAAGCTGCTGAAGCAATTAAAGCTTCAGAAAGATCACCCAAATCTTCTTTGTTGGTAAGATGAATTTCAAAATTATTGGTTTCATTTAAAAGATTTTCACCAAAAGCGGTAGATAGTTCTGATAGACGTTTGTTAATTTCTTTTAATCGTTCTTTATTTTCCCCTTCCAAATTTACACCTGCTCTCACATAGTTTTTATAAGTTTTTTCCAACAGAAAACTTTCCTCTTCTGAGAGTGATAAATTTTCTCTGTTCTCGTATACCTTACTAATTCTTTCAAATAATATGGGATTCAAACTAATCTCATCTCTATGTACAGTAAGTTCTGGAGAAATTTTCTTTTTTGCTTCTTTTAAAATATCGTTTGTATTTGCGGCTTCAACAGCAGAAAAAGTATTAGATACTCTGTTCAATAATCTTCCGCTAATGGATAAAGCTTCAATCGTGTTTTTAAATGAAGGTGCTTCCGAATTATTGATTATTTTTTCAATTTCAGAATTATGAATCTTTATTGCTTCCCGAATTGCAGGTAAATAATCTTCACTTTTAATCTTATCAAAAGGAGGAATCCCAAAAGGTGTATCCCAATTTTCAAGTAAAGGGTTTTCATTCATAGTGGTTAATTTTTTGGAAGTTGTTTCTGTTTCATTTTTACAAGAAGACAGTAATAAAACAGCAATAAATAGTATAGAAAATAGCTTTTTCATGGGAAATTGTTTAAGTAGTAAAAGTACGGAATTTCGAGGGGAATTTGGTTGAGTTTTTGCTTTGAATCATTCTAAAATAATTGAAATAAATTAAAAATTCATACTTTTAAATAATTTTTCAAAACTATGAGGGGATATATGTATGTTTTAAAATGCTTTAACGATTTATACTATACAGGAAGTACAAATAATTTAAATAAAAGAGTGGCACAACACAATGCAGGTGAAGGGTCAAATTTCACTAAAAAGCACCTCCCAGTTAAGTTAGTCTATTTTGAAGAATTCAAAAGAATAGATGAAGCATTTTACCGTGAAAAACAAGTACAAGGTTGGAGTAGGAAAAAGAAAGAGGCTTTAATAAACGGAGAAACAAATTTGCTTCATTCTCTTTCTGAATGTAAGAACGAAAGTCACTCAAAAAACAAATAAGAACTAATTATCTTTTGGCTCTTGTTAACTATTCGTACCATTTGGCACGCACCCTTCGACTCCGCTCAGGGTACGCAAGTTAAATTGAACATCTTAACTCAGTCATTGAACACCCTAACCATTCAAAAAAAGTTAGTATTTTCTTCAAAGGTCAAATCTGTACCCGGTCACTGAGCGGAGCCGAAGTGACCTTTATAAAATTAAACTTCTGAATATTTATTAATTCTTAATTCTTTACCCTAATTTTGAAATTCAAATAAAAAAAGATGCAAAAACAACTCATAGAATGCGTACCAAATATTAGTGAAGGACGTGATTCAAAAATTATAGAAACTGTTTCTCAAATTGTGGAAACTGTAGACGGTGTTAAACTATTAGATGTCGATCCTGGTAAAGCTACCAATCGTACCGTAATCACTTTTGTTGGGGAACCAGAACCAGTGATTGAAGCTGCTTTCAGATTGATAAAAAAAGCTTCAGAATTAATAGATATGAGCAAACATACGGGTGAGCATCCTCGTTTTGGAGCTACAGATGTTTGTCCTTTAGTACCTATTTCAGGAATTTCATTGGAAGAGACTGCCAAATACGCTCATAAATTAGGAGAGCGAGTTGGGAAAGAACTCGGTATTCCTGGATATTTCTACGAAACAGCAGCCAAAGAAGAAAAACGTAAAAATCTTGCCAACTGCCGAAGTGGAGAATATGAAGGATTGGCAAATAAGCTTTCAGATCCGGAATGGAAACCAGATTTTGGTCCAGCAGCATACAATAAAAATGTTGCCAAAACTGGAGTTACCGCTATCTCTGCTCGTGACTTTTTAATTGCTTATAACGTTAATTTAAATACGACTTCAACTCGTAGAGCAAACGCTATTGCTTTTGATATTCGGGAAGCTGGTAGAGTAAAACGGGAAGGAAATCCAATTACTGGAAAAAAAGTAATGGACGAGAATGGAGAGCCTGTTCGAGTTCCTGGGAAACTAAAAGCCGTTAAAGGAATTGGTTGGTATATTGATGAATACGGAATTGCACAAATCTCCTACAATCTTACCAATATTACGATTACCTCAATGCACGAAGCTTTTGACGAGAGTTGTAAAGCTGCTTTGGAGCGCGGAATTAGAGTGACGGGTTCTGAGATTATTGGATTGATTCCCTTACAAGCAATGTTAGATGCTGCAGATTTCTATCTGATTAAACAAGAACGTTCTTTAGGAATTGCTGAAAGCGAAAAAATTAAAATCGCCGTAAAATCTTTAGGGCTAGATGATTTAAAACCTTTTCACCCTGAAGAGAAAATCGTTGAATATATGCTAGGAAACGATGAGAAGAAACTGATTGATTTCAAATTAGATGATTTTGCAGATGAAACCGCAGGAGAGTCTATGGCACCAGGAGGTGGATCTATTTCTGCTTATGTGGGCGCTTTGGGTGTTTCATTAGGAACGATGGTTGCCAATCTTTCTGCTCATAAAGCAGGTTGGGATGATCGCTGGGAATTCTTTTCAGAATGGGCAGTAAAAGGACAAGCATATAAAGAAAAATTATTGTTCTTGGTAGATGAAGACACCAATGCTTTTAATAAAATTATTGACGGATTTAGAATGCCAAAAGATTCTGAAGAAGAAAAAGAAGCAAGAAAACAAGCAATTGAAGAAGCTACCATTTACGCAACCGAAATCCCTTTTCAGGTGATGGAAACCTCTTTCAATTCTATGGAAGTAATGCAAGCTATGATTAAAGACGGTTTACAAAATTCTTTATCAGATGGTGGTGTTGGGGTTCTTTGTGCAAAAGCAGCGGTTTTAGGTGCCTATTTTAATGTAAAAATAAATGCAAAGGACATTAAAGACAGAGTTTTTGCCGAAGACATTTTAACTAAAGCTGAAAACATTTACCAACAAACTTTAAAAATTGAAACGGATACTATTGAGTATATTGATAGTAAGATGTAAATTCCTGCGTAGGCAGGAATCTTGTAAATTACCCTTCGACTCCGCTCAGGGTACGAGTAAAATTAAACATTATAACTGAGTCCGGTCACTGAGCGGAGTCGAAGTGACCGAAATTAAAACACAATGCCAATAAAAATTAAACCATACCAAGAAAAATACGCTCCATCATTCTATGAACTTAATATAGAATGGTTGGAGGCTTTTTTTTATGTGGAGGATTATGACAAGGAGGTTTTAGGAAATCCAGATAAGTATATTATAAAACCTGGAGGACATATTTTCTTTGCTTTAGATAACGAAGAAGTAATTGGTACGGTAGCTTTAATGCCTATTTCTGAAACTGTTTTTGAACTTACTAAAATGGCAGTTGCTCCCAACCAAAGAGGAAAGAAAATCGGACAACAATTAATGCAACATTGTATTGATTTTTCAAGAGAAAACAACCTTGATAAGCTTATTATTTACTCCAGTAGAAAACTTGAAAATGCTATTTACATCTATCGCAAATACGGATTTATAGAAATCCCCGTAGAAACCGATTGTCATTATGAACGTTGTGATATTAAAATGGAACTACAAATTCCTGCGTAGGCAGGAACCTCATTAAACCAGTAATGACTTACAATGAAAAAACTACTAATAATATCTCTAAGCATCAACATCATTGTAATCTGTTTAATAATTTTTGTTGCAGTAAAAGGAAATAGCTATATTAAAACCGTAGTAAAGGAATACGTAGCTAATCATTACCAACAAAAAGCAAGTATGTTTGAAGAGATGGAAAATAAAAGTAACTCCATCGTTTTTTTAGGAGATAGTATTATTGAAGGAGCTAATTGGAATGAATTATTCAACAATCCAAACATTGTAAATCGCGGAATTAGTGGTGATAATACAGAAGGCGTTTTAAACCGTATAGAAGAAATCATCAGATTACAACCTTCCAAACTATTTATTGCCATTGGAACTAACGGTATTAGCCAAGGAGTTTCTACAGAACAAATTATTAATAATTATCGTGTAATTATTGAAACCGTACAAGAAAATTCTCCACAGACTAAAATATTCGTTCATTCATTATTACCTGTTTCGCTACCTTCAAATTCTATCTATGCACATTCTAATAAAGGGATTTTA
>JASFZG010000125.1:0-3775 GCA_046055745.1 Flavobacteriaceae bacterium
CTATATCATCAAATCACATAAATCCTTTAAAGCAGTAGCTACTTCAATATCATCTGTTAAGGGCTCGACTACTGCAACGTGTACGGAAAGCCGTTTTGCTAAACCACTATGAATTAGCTTCGCAGCATCTACCAGTAAACGAGTTGATACGGTTTCGGTTAATCCTAATTCGGTTAAATTCCTGATTTTTCCACCAATATTGACTAGTTTTTTTGCTGTACTTGAATCTATTTCGGTTTCATTAATTAAAATCTCAATTTCAATTTTTTCAGAAGGATAATCAAATGTCATCGCAACAAATCGTTGTCTTGTAGATGGTTTTAATTCCTTGAAACCTCTTTGATATCCGGGATTAAATGAAGCAACTAACATAAAATTTGCATGTGCTTTTACCACTTCACCTAATTTGTCGATAAACATTTCTCGACGGTGATCGGTTAACGAATGAATCGCAACAATAACATCGGGACGAGCTTCGGCAATTTCATCAAGATATATAATTGCACCTTCCTTAACAGCAGTGGTTAAAGGTCCATCCAACCAAACAGTCTCGGCGCCTTTGATAATATATCTCCCAACTAAATCTGTAGATGAGGTTTCTTCGTGACAGGAAATGGTAATGATTTTTGTTTCCAGTTTACTCGCCATATATTCAATAAAACGAGATTTTCCTGTTCCTGTTGGTCCTTTTAAAAGAAAAGGAAGTTTGTTTTTGTACGATTGCTCAAAAACTTCAACTTCCTTTCCAACTTCGTGATAATAAGGTATGTGATTGTCCATTGTAATTAGTGATTAAAATAGACCGCAAGTTACTAAATAGTAGCGTGAAAACGAAATAAAAAGACAAAATAGTCTTTTAATATTTATTTATATTTTTTTACTGTTTTCAATCGCAATACTAATAACTTGTAATTTGTTTTTACTGAACTCTAATTCATTTAAAACGGTAGCTTTTGATGTTTCAAAAGTATCTTTTACCGTAGCAAATAAGTTGTTGTAATAAGAGATCCCTTCCTTTAAATTATTAGAAAAATTTGAAAAATACTTTTCTTGCTTTTTATCTAATTCTCCTTTGGTTTCTTCAAACTTATTTTTAAGATAATCGATGTAAATATTCAATTCCTTTATAAACATATTTGGGCGGTCATCTCTGGTCATTACATTTTGCCTTCCGTAGATGTGATTGGTAATTTCCTTTAAACTCATCACCTTAGAATAATACGCCATATTAGGCCCTGGGCAAACCGAAACACCTTCGCCTTCTACTTTGGTATCCAAACCGTAAGCCAAAAGAGCAGAAGTCCCCAAACCTACACAAGTACAGGTTTTTTCGGTTATTTTATTTAGTTTAAATTGAAATTTTTCTTCTGTTAATTCTTGACTTTTCAGCTCTTTAATTTTATTACGTTGGTAATCTCTGGAAGCGGTACAAATTCCTTTTTCACTAAATTCTTTATTTAAGGCTACAAATCTTTTTGGGCAAACAGATCCAGGTCTGTCAATGTCAATTTTTGCTTTTTTTTCTAAATCTTTGGTGTTTCCTCGAAGATTATTAAACGGAATTCCAAGTGGAGAAATATCACTTAAGTATAAATCTTTTTCTTTTGCTTCTGCTAATTGTTGAAGGGTTTTTTTGTCAACCGTAGTTGCTTCAGGAACCAATAAAAATGGCGTTCCCCAACCTACAGAATCGACTTGATAATGATCTAATAAAAAGTCGTGTTCTTCTTCGGTTCCAACACCACCTTGGGCGGTAACTTCTATGGATAATGGATTTTTTGGAATAGTTCTGTTCTGGCTTTCTAAAACTGAATTTAATATTCCTTGAATAGAATCGATTAATTCCGTTCGTTTTTCTTTGAATTCTTCCAAAACAGGACCTAATAAAAATCCATCGGTTGCAAAAGCGTGACCTCCACAATTAAGTCCAGATTCGATTCTATATTCTGAAACCCATAATCCTTTTTTAGCTAAAAATTTACCCTGAATCATTGCCGAACGATAATCACTCACTTTTAAAATAATCTTCTTGTTGATTTCTCCTTTTTTGTTGGGATAAAAATCATCAAACTGCGACATATAAGCATATAATCTAGGATTCATACCTGCTGAAAGAACTACCGAAGATTTTAAATTACTATTTGCAAAACCTCGAAGTGCCGCGTGAGCATCGTTAAATTCTCCACTTAGTTTCTCGTTTTCTTTATAATTATCCTTATCAACTTTGGTCATGATGTTTACATCAATACTTCCCATTGTTAGATTTTTCTTTGCCCATTTTTTAATTTCAGAATAATTTACTCCTGAAGAAGTAAGTTTTAGAAACTCTTTTTTAAGACTTGAATATTCTGGTAAAAAGCTGACATATTTTTTAATCTCATTGCTTTTTTCTTCGGAAACATTTTTCAATGATTCGAATTTTTCTATGGCAATATCATTGATTAAATTCAAATAAGAAGTGATGCGTTTTGCTCTAAAATCTTCTGCTTTATCTGAAATTTCTTTAAAAGGAATTTCAAATTTATCGCTGTACATTTTTCTTAATTTCTCTAATAAAATATCATCTACTAGTGAGATTACGGAATCCATTCCGTATTGTGCAACTTTTATTGGAGTATCAATGGTATAACCTATTCCCATTACTGGGATATGAAATGAATGTGACTTTTTCATAGTTTATTTTTATAATAAGCCCGAAAAGTACTTCATTAAGAATAAATAAAAGATAAAATCATCTTAATAATTTAATTTCTTACCATAGGTTCAGTTTTTTACTATAAATAAAGAAATTTTAGATATAAAATGTAAGACCGCTGCTCTGTAAGAATAAAGAACAAAGACTTGATTGTAATTAGATTGAATACTTTGTTATCTGATCATACCAATAATAATCAAAAGCAGTCAGAATTTAACCCCCAATAGAAATCATACTTCTATTTTTGGAATGTAAATCTGGCTCTTGAAGTTTTTCTAAGGTATCCATTCCACCTCGAATTTTAAATTTTCCAAGTACCGCTTTTTGAATGACAGGTTCTATGGATTTCCCATCTCTTAGTGTTGTTAAAATATCAGATTCTGTAGCTGAAAATAAGCAGTTTTTTAATTTTCCATCAGCTGTTAATCGCAAACGATTGCAAGAATCACAAAATGGATTGGTTACCGAACTTATAATTGCAAAGCTTCCTTTAAACCCTTCAATTCTATAATTTTTTGAAGTGTCATTTTCTGCATCTTGGAGGCGTTCTACTTTTTCTTCAGAATAATGATGGTTTACTTTTTTCATTATTTCAGCATAAGAAACCATCTTTTTAAGATCCCATTTATTGCCATCAAAAGGCATAAATTCTATAAATCGGAAGGAGACAGGAAGGTCTTTTGTGAGTTCAATAAAATCGATGATTTCATTTTCATTAAAACCTTTAATAAGCACTGCATTTATCTTTACATTAAATCCGTTTTCAACTAAAAGTAGTATGTTTTGATATACTTTTTCAAAATGATTCCGACGTGTGATTTCCTTAAATTTTACTTCATCCAACGTATCTAAACTCACGTTGATATTTTTGATGTTGTATTGCTTTAAAGTTTCAATATGTTTATCGATGGTAATTCCGTTGGTAGTGATACCAATTTCCACAGGAAGTGAAGCCAGTTTCTCTAATATCACTGGAATATCTTTCCTAATTAAAGGTTCACCGCCTGTTAATCTGATTTTTGTAACACCATTATCCGTAAAGGTTTTGGCGATTTTGTAAATCTCATCATAAGTCATAAT
>JASFZG010000126.1:0-11504 GCA_046055745.1 Flavobacteriaceae bacterium
CAGGACTTCCGTTAAGAGGTCAACGTACTAAGAATAACTCAAGAACAAGAAAAGGAAAACGTAAAACTGTTGCTAACAAGAAAAAAGCAACTAAATAATAACTAGATATGGCAAAGACAAAAAAAGCTACAGCTAAAAAACGTAAAGTTAATGTTGAAGCAGTGGGTCAAGCTCACGTTACCGCTTCGTTTAATAACATTATTATTTCGTTGACAAACAAGAAAGGAGATGTAATCTCTTGGTCTTCAGCAGGAAAAATGGGCTTTAGAGGTTCTAAAAAGAACACTCCTTACGCAGCTCAATTAGCAGCAGAAGATTGTGCAGCAGTTGCACATGCAGAAGGTTTACGTAAAGTAAAAGTATATGTAAAAGGTCCAGGTAATGGTAGAGAATCTGCTATTAGATCTATACATAATGCAGGAATTGAAGTAACAGAAATTATCGATGTTACACCAATGCCACATAATGGGTGTAGACCTCCAAAAAGAAGAAGAGTATAAGTTTATCCTGAATTAATTTTCAGGATCTTATATTTGTTATCTAATTTTTTTCAGAAACAATAATAATTTAATTAATAAGTATAACCTGAAGGATTAAGATTACTAAAGGATAAGCATAAGACCTTAATTTAGTAACCCCTTCAAAAACAAATTAAAATGGCAAGATATACTGGTCCAAAAACAAAAATCGCTCGTAAGTTTGGTGAAGCTATTTTCGGAGATGACAAAAACTTCGAAAAAAGAAATTACCCTCCTGGGCAACACGGTAACAACCGTCGTAGAGGAAAAAAATCTGAATACGCAATACAATTAGCTGAAAAGCAAAAAGCTAAATATACTTATGGTATTTTAGAGCGTCAATTTAGAAACATGTTTAAAAGAGCAACAGCTTCAAAAGGTATTACTGGTGAAGTTTTATTACAATTATGTGAGTCTCGTTTAGACAATGTAGTATTCCGTATGGGTATTGCACCTAGCCGTAGCGCTGCAAGACAATTAGTTTCTCACCGTCATATTTTAGTGAATGGTGAAAAAGTAAACATCCCTTCTTACCAATTAAAAGCTGGTGATACTGTAGGTGTTAGAGAAAAATCTAAATCTTTAGAAACTATTGAGAATTCGTTAACAAACGCAAGTCACGTTTACGAGTGGATTACTTGGGATAACGCAATTAAAAGAGGAACTTTTGTTTCTAAACCAGAGCGTTTACAAATTCCAGAAAACATCAACGTACAATTTATCGTTGAATTATATTCTAAATAATAAAAACACACAATTGCATTATGGCAGTATTTAGTTTTCAAAAACCCGATAAAGTAATAATGATCGACTCGACAGATTTCGAAGGTAAATTCGAATTCCGTCCACTAGAGCCTGGTTATGGACTTACAATAGGGAACGCATTAAGAAGAGTATTACTTTCATCTTTAGAAGGTTTTGCAATCACTTCAATTAGAATTGAAGGAGTAGATCACGAGTTTTCTACGATTGCAGGAGTAGTTGAGGATGTTACAGAAATGATTTTGAATTTAAAGCAAGTAAACTTTAAAAGACAAATCGATGAAGTAGATAACGAAACTGTTACTATTTCTGTTTCAGGAGCTGAGCAATTAACTGCAGGAGATTTTCAAAAATTCATCTCTGGTTTTCAAGTATTGAATCCAGATTTAGTTATTTGTAATATGGATCCTAAAGTTAATCTTAATATGGAAATCACTATCGAAAAAGGTAGAGGTTATGTTCCAGCTGAAGAAAACAAAAAAGCAGGAGTTCCTTTCGGAACTATCTTTATAGATTCTATTTACACGCCAATTAAAAATGTTAAGTATAGCATTGAAAATTTCCGTGTAGAGCAAAAAACTGATTATGAAAAATTAGTTTTCGAAATCATTTCAGACGGATCAATCAATCCTAAAGATGCTTTAACTGAAGCAGCAAAAACTCTAATCCATCACTTTATGTTATTCAGCGACGAACGTATTACGTTAGAAGCTGATGAGATAGCACAAACTGAAACTTACGATGAAGAATCACTTCATATGAGACAGTTGCTAAAAACTAAATTGATCGATATGGATCTTTCAGTAAGAGCATTAAATTGTTTGAAAGCTGCTGAAGTTGATACATTAGGAGACTTAGTTTCGTTTAACAAAAACGACTTAATGAAATTTAGAAATTTCGGAAAGAAATCTTTAACTGAACTAGAAGAACTAGTAGATGTAAAAGGATTAAACTTCGGAATGGATCTTTCAAAATACAAATTAGATAAAGATTAATACGTCATATTTTGCTCTCTGCCTTTGGTAGATTGAAGCAAGATGATGATTAAAACAAAATGTCATGAGACACGGAAAAAAAGTAAATCACTTAGGAAGACAAACAGCGCATAGAAAAGCGATGCTTGCAAATATGGCTTGTTCCCTAATTGAGCATAAAAGAATAAACACAACTGTAGCAAAAGCAAAAGCTTTAAAACAATTTGTTGAGCCTTTAATAACGAAAGCAAAAAATGATACTACACACAATCGTCGTATCGTATTTGGTAGAATTCGTCAAAAAGAAGCAGTAACTGAACTTTTTAAAGAGGTTTCTGTAAAAGTTGGAGATCGTCCAGGAGGATATACTCGTATTATTAAATTGGGTAATCGTTTAGGAGATAATGCTGATATGGCAATGATCGAGTTGGTAGATTACAACGAGATTTATAACGCTGGAAAAGCAGTGAAGAAAAAATCAACACGTCGTTCTCGTCGTGGTAGTTCTAAACCAGCTGCCGCTCCTGTTACAACAACTGAAGCGAAAAAAGAAGAAGAATAAATGAAAATTTATTTTTAAATAATAAAGGGATAAGCTGTTAAGTTTATCCCTTTTTTTATGAAATAAAACATTGTTTACAAATTTTAAAAACGAAATTATTTTAAAACTTACTTTTAGAGTATTTTTGTAAAACTTTTTATACTATGAAATATCAACCACGCAAAAAAGCATTAATCCTATTAGCAGACGGAACAATCTTCCACGGAAAAGCTGTAGGAGGTAAAGAAGGTTCTGCCTTTGGTGAAGCTTGTTTTAATACTGGAATGACAGGTTATCAAGAAATTTTTACCGATCCTTCGTATTACGGACAGTTAATGGTGACCACCAATGCACATATTGGAAATTATGGTGTTGCTGAAAATGAAGTAGAATCAGATTCTATTAAAATTTCGGGATTGATTTGTAGAAATTTCAGTTATAATTATTCACGTGCTGAAGCAAACGATTCATTAGAATCTTTTTTAGACAAAAACAATTTACTTGCCATTAGTGATGTAGATACGAGAGCGTTGGTTTCCTACATACGTGATAATGGTGCTATGAATGCTGTAATTACTACAGAAGTTGATAACCTTGATAGCTTAAAGAAACAACTAGCAGAAGTTCCTAATATGAAGGGAATGGAACTCGCTTCAAAAGTATCAACTAAAGAGCCTTATTTCTTCGGAAATGAAAATGCTACTTATAAAGTTTCGGCTTTAGATATTGGTATTAAAAAGAACATACTTAAAAACCTTTCTGAAAGAGATTGTTATATTAAAGTGTTTCCTTACGATGCTACTTTTAAAGACTTACAATCTTTTAATCCTGATGGTTATTTCTTATCTAATGGACCTGGAGATCCAGAACCTTTAACTCAGGCAATAAAAACGACACAAGAAGCCATTGAAAGCGGAAAACCAATTTTTGGTATTTGTTTAGGTCATCAAGTATTAGCTTTAGCAAATGGTATTTCTACTTACAAAATGCATAACGGACATCGAGGAATCAATCATCCAATTAAAAACTTACAAACAGGAAAAGGAGAAATTACTTCTCAAAACCACGGATTTGCAATCAGTAGAGAAGATGCCGAACAAAATGAAAATATAGAAATTACACACGTTCATCTTAACGATCATACGGTTGCAGGTATTAAAATGAAAGACAAACCTGTTTTTTCAGTACAATATCACCCAGAGGCAAGTCCAGGACCTCACGATGCTGCCTATCTTTTTGATGATTTTGTAGCCAATATTAAAAAATATAAAAATTAAATTATGAGTATAATTATAGATATCCACGCAAGACAAATTTTTGATTCAAGAGGAAATCCAACTATCGAAGTTGATGTAATTACAGAAAACGGATTTATGGGTCGTGCTGCGGTTCCTTCGGGAGCTTCAACAGGAGTTCATGAAGCTGTAGAATTACGTGACGGTGGTGGTGATTATATGGGAAAAGGAGTGATGCAAGCTGTTGAAAATGTAAATGGTAAAATTGCAGGAACACTTTTGGGGGTTTCTGTTTTTGAACAAGAAGAAATCGACAGAATAATGATCGAATTGGATGGTACTCCAAACAAGTCGGTTTTAGGTGCTAATGCTATTTTAGGCGTTTCTCTAGCTGCTGCTCACGCTGCTGCTTTAGAAGTTGGAATGCCATTGTATCGTTATGTTGGTGGTGTAAGTGCTAAGACACTTCCAGTACCCATGATGAATATTATCAATGGAGGTTCTCATAGTGATGCACCGATTGCGTTTCAGGAATTTATGATTGTACCTGTAAAAGCTGCTAATTTTACCGAAGCAATGAAAATGGGAAGTGAAATTTTCCATCATCTTAAAAAAGTATTGCACGACAGAGGTTTAAGTACAGCCGTTGGAGATGAAGGAGGATTTGCACCAACGTTAAAAGGAACAGAAGATGCACTAGAAACAATTGCAGAAGCAGTTGGGAATGCAGGCTATAAAATGGGCGACGAAGTTATGATTGCTTTGGATTGTGCTGCGGCTGAATTCTATGTAGATGGAAAATATGATTATTCAAAATTTGAAGGAGAAACAGGAAAAATTAGAACTTCAAAAGAGCAGGCAGAATATTTAAATGAATTAGCAGATAAATATCCTATTATTTCTATTGAAGACGGAATGGATGAAGACGATTGGGAAGGCTGGAAATATCATACTGAATTAACAGGAGCTAAAACTCAATTGGTAGGAGACGATTTATTTGTAACCAATGTAGAGCGTTTGTCAAGAGGAATTAAAGAAGGAATTTCTAATTCAATATTGATAAAAGTAAATCAGATTGGGACTCTTTCAGAAACCATAGCAGCTGTAAATATGGCTCATAATGCAGGATACACAACGGTTATGTCACATCGGTCTGGTGAAACAGAAGATAACACGATCGCAGATTTAGCAGTGGCATTAAACTGTGGGCAGATTAAAACAGGATCGATGTCTCGAAGTGATCGTATGGCAAAATACAATCAATTACTACGTATTGAAGAGCAATTAGGAGATGTTGCTTATTTCCCACAATTAAATGCTTTTAAAATCTAAAGAATTAATTCTTTTATAATATTTTTTATAGCCCAAAATTCAGATGAATTTTGGGCTTTTTATTGTTACAATTGTTACAATAAAATACCAGATTGTGTTGTATTTTTATAAAGTTAAAAAAATAATTTTTCATTAATTTAAATATTTCAATATGAGTGCATTAAAAGACAAGTTGTTAGAGAAAATTGAAGCACATAGACCTAGAACTACCAGACTGATGAAGGAGTTCGGTGATGTGGTTGTAGATCAAGTAAAAGCGTCGCAAGTTATCGGGGGTATGAGAGGAATTAAAGGTCTTGTTACTGATATATCATATTTAGATCCAGAAGAAGGAATAAGATACCGTGGTTATACACTTCCAGAGGTATTAGAAAAATTACCAAAACCAAAAGGAGCAGAGATGCCTTACGTTGAAGGTTTATATCATTTACTGTTAACTGGTGAGATTCCTACTGATAAAGAAGTAGAAGATTTAATTTTAGATTTCAATAATAGACGCGCTGTACCAAAATACGTTTGGGATGTGATAGATTCTTTCCCTGAAGGAAGTCATCCAATGGCAATTCTATCGGCTGCAGTAATGAGCCTTCAAAGAGAATCTCATTTCAGTATTCGATATAAAAAAGGAATGAGCAAAATGGATTATTGGGATTCAACTTATGAAGATGCAACCAATCTATTAGCAAAAATGCCATTAATTGGGGCGTATATTTATAATAAACTTTACCATCCAGAAAACGGAAGTATTTGTCCAGATCCAACATTAGATTTAGGAGCAAACTTTGCATTTATGATGGGTAAAGACAAACCTTACGATGATGTTTCTCGTATGTATTTCATTATTCACGCAGATCACGAAAGCGGAAATGTAAGTGCACATACAGGACATTTAGTGGCAAGTTCATTATCTGATGTTTATTATGCAACTTCAGCAATGATAAATGGTTTAGCAGGTCCTTTACACGGATTAGCAAATCAAGAAGTATTGCGTTGGTTACAAGGATTGAAAGAAAGAATGGGTGGAAAATTCCCAACAGAAGACGAACTTAAAAAATATGTTTGGGGAACTCTTAAACGCGGTCAAGTAATCCCTGGTTACGGTCATGCAGTTTTAAGAAAAACAGATCCAAGATATACGGTTCAGAGAGAATTCTGTTTATCTCATATGAAAGATGACGAATTATTTAAATATGTAGATGCACTTTATAAAGTGGTTCCAGATATTTTAAGAGAACAAGGAAAAGCGAAAAACCCTTGGCCAAATGTAGATGCACAATCAGGTGTAGTACAATGGCATTACGGAATCAAAGAATTCGATTTCTATACTGTATTATTCTCTATTGGAAGATCATTTGGTGTACTTTCAAATATTATTTGGGATAGAGCATTAGGATATTCATTAGAAAGACCAAAATCTATCACAACAGATATGTTGGAAGAAATGGTAGGTATTAATAAAGAAGATTCTAAAGAAGAATTGGTTACTTCATAATTGAAGTTTTTATTGTAATTACGGTAGAAAATGGCGACTGTTACTTTTTGTAATTGTCGCCATTTTATTGTTAAATCGTATCCTAAAACGCACGATTTTTCATAACTTAGCATTCTCTCAATAATTAACTAAAAAATAGATTAAATGTCAAGAATAGCCACTATCGAAATAGACGGTAAAAAGTATGAATTCCCTGTAGTTGAAGGAACTGAAAATGAATTAGCCATCGATATTAAAACACTTCGAGCAGTAACCGGAGGAGTAACAACTATCGATCCTGGTTATAAAAATACAGGTTCCTGTGAAAGTGCAATCACTTTTTTAAATGGAGAAGAAGGAATTCTTAGATACCGAGGGTATTCTATTGAAGAATTGGCTGAAAAAGCAGACTTTTTAGAAGTTGCTTATTTGTTGATTTTTGGTGAACTTCCTACAAAAGAAGAATTAGAAAAATTTCATTCAGATATAAAGAGTCATGCAATTGTAGATGAAGATATAAAAAAGATTTTAGATGGTTTTCCTAAAGCAGCACATCCAATGGGAGTGCTTTCTTCGTTAACTAGTGCTTTAGTAGCTTTTAATCCAACATCAGTAAATGTAGATTCAGAAGAAGAAATGTATAATGCGATTGTTCGTATTTTAGGAAAATTTCCTGTGCTTACTGCTTGGGCGTATCGTAAACAAGCAGGACTCCCTTTAGATTATGGAGATAATTCTTTGGGATATGTAGAGAATTTTATGAAAATGATGTTTAAAAAACCTACGGAAGAATATAAATCTAATCCTGTTGTAGTTGATGCTTTAGATAAGCTTTTAATTCTTCACGCAGATCACGAACAAAACTGTTCTACTTCAACAGTAAGAATTGTTGGATCTTCAAACGCAGGATTATTTGTTTCGCTTTCCGCAGGTATTAATGCTCTTTGGGGGCCACTTCACGGAGGAGCAAATCAAGCGGTGATAGAAATGTTAGAAGCCATTAAGGAAGATGGTGGTGATACTAAAAAGTATATGTCAAAAGCCAAAGACAAAAGTGATCCTTTTAGATTAATGGGCTTTGGACATCGTGTTTATAAAAACTTTGACCCTAGAGCAAAAATAATTAAAGTTTCTGCGGATAAAGTAATGCATGAATTGGGTGTTGAAGATCCTATTTTAGACATAGCAAAAGGTTTGGAAAAAGAAGCTTTAGACGATAAGTATTTTGTGGATAGAAAATTATATCCAAACGTAGATTTCTATTCAGGAATTATTTACAGAGCATTAGGAATTCCAACAGATATGTTCACACCAATGTTCGCACTTGGAAGACTTCCAGGTTGGATTGCACAATGGCGTGAAATGAGACTACGTAAAGAACCTATAGGAAGACCAAGACAAATTTATATTGGAGAAACCTATCGTCCTTTTAAGAAGGTAGAAAATAGATAAACATATTTAGTAACGGGGTGACTTTAAGCCACCCCGTTACTGTTTTAAAACTCAAATTATTAATAGGATGACTCCAAGTCATCCTATTAATTTTAATATATTCAAATAATGAAAAATCAAATCAAAATAATTAAAAACAGATCGGATATTGGAGCAGGAACTCGTGGTTCTGATATGGGAATTGATGCTATAGAAATTGCAGCTATCAATAATAAAAATGATTATTTTAATTTGTTTGAATTTATAGATGTTGATACCGAAAATGAATCGATTTACAACAAAGTAAACAACCCTTTTGGAAAACGAATTAACTTTGTTTTAAATCAGTGTACTCGCTTGAGTGAAGTGGTTAAAACTACTATAGAAAACAATGAATTTCCATTGGTGCTTTCTGGGGATCATTCTTCGGCTTTGGGAACTATTTCAGGAATTAAAGCTGCATTTCCGAATAAAAGATTGGGTGTGGTTTGGGTAGATGCACACGCGGATATTCATTCGCCATACACTTCTCCTTCAGGGAATGTTCACGGAATGCCATTAGCAGCAGCCATAGCAGATGATAATTTAGATTGTCAAGTAAATCAAGTAACCGATGAAGTAGCAACTTGTTGGAACGCTATGAAAAATATTGGAGTAGAAGGAGCAAAAGTCTTGGCTGAAGATGTAGTGTATTTTGGAGTTCGAGATACCGAAGAACCCGAGGATAAACAAATTGGAAAACTCGGAATCAAGAATTATATGGTAGATGAAGTTCGTTACCGAGGACTAGAAACCTGCGTTAATGAAGCTTTAGATACTCTTTCAAATTGCGATCATATATACATATCTTTTGATGTAGATAGTATGGATTGTGATTTGATTTCCTACGGAACAGGAACACCAGTTCCTAAAGGTTTTGATCAATTTGAAATTATTGAAATCATTAACCAAATCATCTCTTCTCAAAAAGTAGCTTCTATTGAATTTGTAGAAGTAAATCCATTGTTAGATTTAAAAGGTAATAAAATGGCTGAAACCGCTTTTGAGGTGTTGGATGCGGTGACTAAATCAATAAAATAACTTAGTTGCTCTTTATTAGTTTTAAATAATATTTAATATTAGATATTTGGTCTGTAACTTTTACAAAGTATACTCCATTTTTTAATAGAGAAACATCAATTTTTTGTTTCGATATAATTCCTTCATTAACAATTTTTCCCGTAACAGTAATTATTTGATATTTTAAATCTAAAACATCTGTAGAGAAACTGAAAAAATCATTAACAGGATTCGGGTAAATAATAAAATTTGACGAATCTATTTTATCTTCTGTACTTAATTGAATATCAAACAGGATACTATTTGAAGGAGGAATATTTCTGTATTCAAAATCTGTTATCCAAGAATAACCAACTGCTCCATATACTTTAAAAGGCATAAAATAAAACATTTTATTAGG
This sequence comes from Flavobacteriaceae bacterium, assembly GCA_046055745.1. Classification (GTDB taxonomy): domain Bacteria; phylum Bacteroidota; class Bacteroidia; order Flavobacteriales; family Flavobacteriaceae; genus Marifrigoribacter. Next base: position 9,724 of record JASFZG010000126.1, read on the forward strand.
TTGGTTCGGGTCTTTTGTTTGATTTGTAACATCAAATAACACCTGATCGTTAATTGCTACTTTTAACTTACCTAAATTAGGATCTGGATGCCCATACCAATAAACTTCAAGGTCAAACCATTCGTCTTCAATAACAGGAATAGTGTAATTTTGGAATTCCCAAACATCATCACCTAATTCGCCATTTATCATATATTGACCTTTCACTACCCAATAAGGTGAAGGTGTATTTGTATCATAAATATATAAACCAACTCGAAAACCATCATCATCCATATCTTTCCATTCAATAGGGATTCGCCAGTCAGATTCTAAATCATTATGGTCCAAATGTGTCTTTATTTTGTACTTTACATATCCTTGATTCATACGTTGTACAGGATCATTTGATGAATTATCTCCATACATAACATATTGAACTCTTGAATAAGAAATAAAATCGGGATCGTCTTTAATAAATTCTATATATAAAGCATTAGTTTGATTACCATCATATCCAATAGTATTGGTAATTTCTGCGTTAGCATATTCAAAATAGTTTTCTAAATCTCCAACTACATAATTAAAAAAATGTTCTGTATAATCTCCTGGCAAATCATTTGGGAACATGAAATTTGTTTCACTATCCGTTCCGCTAAGATGATGGTTCCATTCAACTGTTTTGTCAACTATTATATTATCAAAAGAGGATTCAAACAATAGATTACTTGTTTTTTGAGCATTTAATAGACCAATAGAAATTATAGCAAGTAAAAGGTGTAGTTTTGAATTTATTAATTTATTCATATAAAATAGATACTTTTAATTGATATTAATGTTTAGATAAGATCCTAATAGGTTGTTAAACGAAGATACTCTTTTTAGGGTTTAAATTCAAGAAAGCAACTTTTTTTGTATTTTTGAACCAGCATAAAAATAATGGAAAAACAAATCACCAACACACTTTTAATGATTCGACCAGTGGCTTTTCGAATGAATTCAGAAACTGCGGTAAATAATTATTTTCAAAGAGAAATTAATGAAAGTAATAATGAAATTACCAAAAAAGCACAACAAGAATTTGATGACTTTGTAACAAAGCTCAGAAAAGTTGGTGTAACCGTTATCGTTGAAAATGACGAATTAGAATATGATACTCCCGATTCTGTTTTTCCGAATAATTGGGTGAGTTTTCATCAAAATGGCGATGTAGCTTTATATCCTATGTTTGCAGAAAACAGGAGGAGAGAACGTCGAGAAAGTGTTTTGTTTAGGTTGGAAAACGAAGGATTTCAAATTAATAATTTAATAGATTATACTTCAGCTGAAGAGGAAGAAATTTATTTGGAAGGCACCGGAAGTTTATTGTTAGATAGAGTAAACAAAAAAGTATATGCTGCTTTATCAACTAGAACCGATGAAGATTTAGTCATCGAATTCTGTGAAGATTTTGAATATACTCCTGTAATATTTAATGCTTTTCAAACGGTGGAAGGAAAACGATTACCGATATATCATACCAATGTTTTAATGGCACTTGGAGAGAACATTGCAGTAATTTGTTTAGATGCAATTGGCAGTAAATCTGATAAAAAAGAAATTATCCAAAACCTAAAACAAGACGGAAAAGAAATCATCAAAATTACCGAAGCTCAAATGCATCAATTTGCAGGAAATATGTTGCAAGTAAAAGGAGCTTTCGAGGTGAACTATATGGTGATGAGCACCGCTGCTTATAAAAGTTTAAACAATGATCAGATAACTTTAATAGAAAAGAGCAGTAAGATTCTACATTCAGATTT
>JASFZG010000127.1:0-4607 GCA_046055745.1 Flavobacteriaceae bacterium
TTAGTTCAATTTACTTTATATAATAAGGATGGGAGTATTCCTGATGAGAAATTTAAAAATTATTATTTACAAAAATCAGTAGTCATTTCTAATAATTCTGCTACGATAACCTTTGAAAACGTACCTTTGGGGTGGTATGCCGTAAATATTCTTCATGATGAAAACGAGAATCGTAAAATTGACAAAGGATTTGTGATGCCTAAAGAAGGAATAGGCTTTTCAAACTATACCTCAATTGGCTTAACCAATCGCCCGAAGTTTGAAAAAGCAAAGTTTGAAGTAAAAAGAAATACTAGTAAAGAAGTGAAAATTATATACTTTTAATAGTGTCTTATGGAGAATACGGTTTTTAAAATACAAAAATATAATGGTGAGTATGAAGTGTTTTCATTTCAAAAACTTAAAAACTCTTTGCTTAAAACGGGTGCTTCCCTCCATAAAATTGAAAAAATAATAGCTGCTTTAAAACCACAGTTATATGATGGTATCAAATCAAAAGAGGTCTATAAAAAAGCATATCAACTATTAAAGAAAACTAATAAAATTTATGCTTCAAAATACAGTCTAAAAAGAGCAATTTTTGACTTAGGGCCCACTGGCTATCCATTTGAAAAATTAATCGGAGCTTTACTAAAAGAAAAAGGGTTTCAAACTCAAGTTGGGGTAATTTTACCAGGTGCTTGTGTTACCCACGAAATTGATGTTTTGGCAACTAAAGAAGGTGTTTCTTATGCAATTGAGTGTAAATTTCATTCTAGTAGTAGTACCATTAGTAATGTAAAAGTACCTTTATATATCAATTCTCGATTTTTAGATATTCAGCAAGAATGGAATAAAAATCCAGACAATAAATCCTTTCTAAAACAAGGCTGGTTAATCACAAACACACGATTTTCTGAAGATGCTATAAAATATGGAAAATGTATAGGCCTGACTTTAATGAGTTGGGATTACCCAGAAAACAATGGCATTAAGGATCATATTTCTCATTATGGACTTTATCCTATTACTACTTTAACATCATTGAAAAAAAGGGAGAAAGAATTGCTAATTAACAATGATTTTATTTTAACTAAAGATATTATTGATAACAAACATCGTTTAAAGGAAATTGGTTTCTCTAGTGAAAAAGTAAAAAAATTAGTGATAGAAGCTGTAAAATTATGTGATACTAATTGTTAGCCCCTACACTATTTTAACTCACCCTTTCTTTTTATATATGTAACAATTGTTGCTGTGTTCTCTATATTAGGTAATTACCTTGCCTCAAAATTATTTTTATGGCAAAAGTTGTTATTTTAGGTGCGGGAATTTCTGGGCACACAGCCGCATCATATTTAAGAAAAAATCTTTCAAAAAACCACGAAGTTTTAGTGGTATCACCAAATAGTAATTATCAATGGATTCCTTCAAATATTTGGGTTGGAGTTGGCAGAATGAAACCTGAACAACTTATATTTCCTTTAGCTCCTCTTTACAAAAAGAAAAGTATAAATTATATTCAAGCTAAAGCCACCACCTTTCATCCTGAAGGAGATAATGAAACGGACAAAGGGTATATTATTGCCGAATATGTAACAGGTGAACAAAAAGGAAAAACCGTAAAGGTTGACTATGACTATTTAATAAATGCCACAGGCCCAAAATTAAATTTTGAAGCAACTGAAGGCTTAAAGCCTGGAACCAATAAAACAACTTCTGTTTGTACTTACTCTCATGCACAACATGCCTGGAACGATTTAGAAAAATTAATTGCTCGCATGAAAAACGGTGAAAATGTTAAAATCTTAATCGGAACCGGTCATGCAAAAGCGACATGTCAAGGTGCTGCCTTCGAATACATAATGAATGTAGAACAAGAACTAAACAGGCACAAAGTAAGAGACAAAGCTACTGTAACTTGGATTTCTAATGAATATGAAGTGGGAGATTTTGGAATCGATGGTCTAATGGTTAAAATGGGTGGTAAAATGACCTCATCACAGGACTTAATAGAAATGGTTTTTGAAGATCGTGGAATAAAATGGATAAAAAGAGCTGGGGTAAGTAAAGTGGAAGACGGGATTGTCCATTACGAAACATTGGAAGGAGAATACAAGAAAGAAGAATATGACTTTGCGATGCTAATTCCAGCTTTTTCAGGTCACGGATTTAAAGCTTTCGATAAAACAGGCAATGATATAACCCAAAAATTATTTAAAGGGTTTATGATTGTAGATGCGGATTATACACAAAAACCTTATGAGGAGTGGACAGTACAAGATTGGCCTGAGACTTATCAAAACCCAAGCTATAAAAACATATTTGCTCCAGGTATTGCATTTGCTCCTCCCCATACTATTTCAAAACCTAGAAACAGCAAAAACGGAACTCCTATTTTTCCTGCTCCTCCAAGGACGGGTATGCCCTCAGGAATTACAGCAAAATTAGTAGCAGACAATATTGTCGAAATGATTAAAACAGGAAATAGTACTCCTCATCATTTAGGTTCTATGGGAAATATGGGTGCTGCCTGTATTGCTTCAACAGGTTTTGGAATTTTAAAAGGACGAGGAGTTACAATTACAACAAATCCTATTGTGCCAGATTATAAAAAATATCCTGAAACAGGTAGAATAAATTCTAAAACCATCGGAGATTTAGGCTTAGCAGGGCACTGGGTTAAGCTATCATTACATTACGCTTTTATTTACAAAGCTAAAATGAAACCTTTTTGGTGGTTAATCCCTGAATAATTAAAACTTAAAAAATGGCTAAAAAAATAACCAGATCTCATAAATTTATAATGCATAATCCTTTTATTCAGTTTTTTAAATTTATCTATTTAAATATAAAAATATTGAATGTTGTTGCTATGGGCCATGGAGGCACTAGAGACACCAAGCAAGTAAAGTAATGCATCATTTAGTTTTCTTTTTGTAACAAATGTAGCACAGTCGTGTATCTAAAGTTACCGTAAACTCTTATTTGTTCTTGTAATTTTGCCAAAATTATTAATGACAGATAAGATGAAATATTTATATATAATCACTTTTGGATTGTTTTTATTTTCTGCTAATATTCAAGCGCAGGAAGTAAAATCCATTTCAAAATCAGAAGTACTCTCTAAGGTATTAGAAGAAAACACTTCTCTTAAAATCTCGGAGCAAGAGTTTTTAAAAGCTCGTGCTGATTACCGACAAACCAATTCGGTTTTTTTACCAAGTGTAAACGCTTCCCATTCGGGAATTGCAACTACCAATCCGTTAATGGCTTTTGGAACTAAATTAAATCAAGGGATTTTAACTCCCGAAGATTTTAATCCAGATATCTTAAACGAGCCAAATGAAGTAACTGGATTTGCAACCAAGTTCGAAGTCCAACAACCGTTAATAAATCTTGATGGTTTTTACCAACGGAAGGCGGCAAAAAACAAAATGGATGCGGTAGAATTACAGTCACTTCGTACTAGAGATTATCTAACTTTTGAAGTAGAAAAAGCCTATATGCATTTGCAATTGGCATATAAAGCGGTGGAAGTTTTAGAAAAAACAGAAGAAGCTGTTCTTGAAAATAAAAAAATTGCAGAGAATAGTTTTAAACAAGGATACCTTCAAAGAGCTGATGTTCTTTCGGTAGATGTTCGGGTGAGTGAAGTTCAAAATCAGTTGCAATCTGCAAAGAGTGCAGTTCAAAATGCTTCCGATTATTTAGGGTTTCTTATGAATGAAAAAGAGGAAACTACTTTAATGCCTTCCGATAGTTTAACTGTGGCAAATATCGCTGTTGCTAACAAGGTAATTCTTTCCGAAGATCGATTAGATATCAAAGCAATGCAATTGACGACTGAAGCTTACGAGTCACTTTACAAAGCAAATAAAATGGCATTTTTACCACGTTTAAATGCTTTTGGAAGTTACGAATTGTACGATGAAAAAATATTTCAAGGAAGCGCAAGTGGATATTTAGTAGGTGCGCAACTAAACTGGAACTTATTCGATGGTTATAAAAACGTCGGAAAAACACAAAAAAGTAAAGCACAATACGATCAATCGATGTTGGAATATGAACAATATGTTTCGCAAAGCAACTTGGATTTAAACAAAGCAAAACGAATGGTTTCGGATGCAGAAAACAAACTAAAATTAACAAGTTTAGCACTGGAACAATCTAAAGAATCACTTCGTATTAGAACCAATAGATTTAAAGAAGGACTGGAAAAAACAACCGATTTATTATTGGCAGAATCTCAATACGCTCAAAAACAATTACAATATTATCAAACCATTTTTGAATACAATTACGCATTTCAATACCTACAATTTTTAACCAAAGAATAAGATGATGAAAAAATATATTACACTATTAGTTTTAAGTTTCGCACTAGTGAGTTGTGGAAGCGATGATAAAAAAGAGGCCGTTAATAATACGCCTGCAATTGGTGTAAAAGTAAGCTCGGTGAATGCAGAAAATAACAGTCCGTTTTTTACAGCTAGTGGAAAAATTAAAGCTACCAATCAAATAACCTTAAGTACTCGCACCAGCGGTTATGTAGATAATATTTACGTAAAAGTGGGTGATAAAGTAGCTAAAGGAAAATTACTTTTATCTATTAATAATGCAGATTT
>JASFZG010000128.1:0-24893 GCA_046055745.1 Flavobacteriaceae bacterium
ATATCGCTATTTTCTCAGCTGGAGGTTCAGCTTCACTAGAATGGGCTCCAAAATTTGCTGATATCGGTACAACAGTTATTGATAATTCTTCAGCTTGGCGTATGGATCCTACTAAAAAATTAGTAGTGCCAGAAATCAATGCTTCAGAACTTTCTTCCGAAGACAAAATTATTGCAAACCCTAATTGTTCGACTATTCAATTGGTGATGGCATTAGCACCGCTTCATAAAAAATATAAAATGAAACGCGTGGTGGTTTCTACCTATCAATCGGTTTCTGGAACGGGTGTAAAAGCTGTAAATCAGTTAGAAAATGAAATTAAAGGAGTAAAATCTGAAATGGCCTATCCTTATCCAATTCATAAAAATGCATTGCCACATTGCGATGTTTTTGAAGCTAATGGTTATACCAAAGAGGAAATGAAATTAGCTCGAGAGCCTCAAAAAATATTGAACGATCGTACTTTTTCAATCACAGCAACAGCGGTTCGGATTCCAACAGCTGGAGGACATAGCGAGTCGGTAAATGTTGCTTTTGAAAACGATTTTGACCTCAATGATGTTCGTAGAATTTTACACGAAACTTCAGGAATTACAGTTCAAGATAATCCAGATACCAATACCTATCCAATGCCGATTTATGCCAATGGAAAAGATGATGTTTTTGTAGGTAGAATTCGAAGAGATGAAACTCAAGAAAACACTTTAAATATGTGGATTGTAAGTGATAATCTAAGAAAAGGAGCTGCAACAAACGCAATTCAGATTGCTGAATATCTTGTTGAACAGAGTCTTGTGTGATAAAAGCTACAAATTAATCTGAAGGATTTCAGTAAATTTGTTGAAATAATAGATACTCATGAAAAAACTCCTATTCCTTTTCGTATTTGCATTTTCAATTGTTGCATTTGCACAGAACAATAACGAAACTATTAAAGTGAAGTATATAAAAAGTAAAAAAGTAGATACGGTTACCAATTACTTCGGGACCGATGTTAAAGACCCGTACCGTTGGTTAGAAGATGATCGAAGTAAAGAAACAGAAGGTTGGGTTGCTAATCAAAATGAAACTACATTTAATTATTTAGACAAAATTCCTTTTAGAAAAGAATTAAAAGAACGTCTGACTTCTATTTGGAATTACGAAAAAGTGGGCGCTCCTTTTAAAGAAGGTGATTATTCCTATTTTTACAAAAATGATGGATTGCAAAATCAATATGTGATTTATCGTTATAAAACAGGTGATAATCCAACTTCAGCCAAAGTTTTTTTAGATCCAAACACCTTTAAAGAAGATGGTACAATTTCGCTAGGAGGATTAAGTTTTTCAAAAAACGGAAAATTAGCAGCTTATAGTATTTCTGAAGGAGGAAGTGATTGGCGAAAAGTTTTGGTGATGAATACCGAAACAAAAAAGGTGATTGAAGACACTTTAATCGATGTAAAGTTTAGTGGTATTTCTTGGTATAAAAATGAAGGATTCTATTATTCAAGTTACGATAAACCTGAAGGAAGTGAGCTTTCAGCAAAAACAGATCAGCATAAATTATACTATCATAAATTAGGAACTTCTCAAAAAGATGATTCGTTGATTTTTGGTGGAATCCCTTCCGAAAAACATAGGTATGTTGGAGGTTATGTTTCCGAAGACAATAAGTATTTAACTGTTACAGCAAGTGTTTCTACTTCAGGAAATAAATTATTTCTTAAAGATTTATCTAAACCAAATAGTAAGTTAGTTACTATTTTAGACCATACCGATAGCAATTCGTATATCATCGAGAATGTAGGAAGTAAACTATATTTGATGACCGATTTAAACGCTCCCAATCAAAAAATTGTAACGGTTGATGCTTCTAATCCTACCTCAGATAATTGGGTAGATTTTATTCCTGAAACCAAAAATGTTTTGAGCCCTTCTACTGGAGGTGGTTATTTCTTTGCGAATTATATGGTTGATGCAGTTTCAAAAGTATTGCAATACGATTATAACGGAAAGTTAATCAGAACCGTTAAATTACCAGGTGTCGGAACCGTTAATGGCTTCGGAACAAAAAAAGAAGAAATTGAATTATATTACTCATTCACCAATTATGTAACTCCTGGAAGCACCTTTAAATATCAGATTAAAAAGGGTACTTCCGAATTATTTAGAGCTTCAAAAATTGATTTTGACTCCGACAATTACGAAAGTAAACAAGTATTTTATTCCTCGAAGGATGGTACTAAAATTCCGATGATTATCACTCATAAAAAAGGATTGAAACTCAACGGAAAAAACCCAACGATACTTTATGGTTATGGCGGATTTAATATTAGTTTAAAGCCTTCATTTAGTATTACCAATGCGGTTTGGATGGAACAAGGTGGCGTTTATGCCGTTCCTAATCTTCGTGGTGGTGGTGAATACGGAAAAGAATGGCACGATGCAGGAACCAAATTAAAAAAACAAAATGTGTTTGACGATTTTATTGCTGCTGCCGAATATTTAATTGAAAACAATTACACTTCTAAAGATTATTTAGCAATTCGTGGAGGATCCAACGGCGGACTTTTAGTAGGTGCAGTAATGACGCAACGTCCCGATTTAATGAAAGTAGCATTGCCTGCTGTGGGAGTTTTAGATATGCTGCGTTATCACACATTTACTTCAGGTGCTGGATGGGCGTATGATTATGGAACTTCGGAAGATGATAAAGAAATGTTTGAATACTTAAAAGGCTATTCTCCCGTTCATAATGTTAGAAAAGGAGTAGAATATCCTGCAACTTTAATCACTACTGGAGATCACGATGACAGAGTGGTACCAGCTCATAGTTTTAAATTTGCAGCCGAATTACAAGAAAAACAATCAGGAAATAACCCAGTTTTAATCCGAATTGAAACCGATGCTGGTCACGGAGCTGGAACCCCAGTTAGTAAAACCATTGAGCAATATGCCGATATTTTTGGTTTTACATTATACAATATGGGATACCGAATTCTTCCAGATAAAGTGGGTTCAGAAATTAAAAAATAATTCAATTTGAAATATATATTTATTGCCTTTATTATTTCTATTACAGTATCAAACTGTAATAAAACAGATGATACCATTGAAGGATCAGAACAAAGTAACGAAACCATTTCGATAGACGGAAGACAAAGAGAATATATTCAGTTTTTACCCGAAGGATATGGGAAAGAAAACAATATGCCCATTGTATTTGTGCTCCACGGAGGTACAGGATCTCCAAAAGGAATGTTGAATTATGTAGATTATAGAGCGCTTGCCAACACCAATAAGTTTATTTTAATTTACCCAAAGGGAATAGAAAAAAACTGGAACGATGGTCGCCCAACAGATGCCAATCAATTGGGTGTGGATGATGTTAATTTTATTAGGAAGTTAATTGATAAATTAGTTTTAAATTTTTCAGTAAATGAAGCTGCAGTTTTTGTAACTGGAATTTCTAACGGTGGTTTTATGGCTTCTAGATTGGGTTGCGAACTAAGTGATAAAATTAAAGCATTTGCTGCAGTAGCTGCAACCATCGAAGCAAATACTATAGCTCCAAATTGTAGCCCAAATACTCCTATCTCTGCATTATATATTCACGGTACGGATGATGGTATTGTTCCTTTTAACGGTGGAGAAATGACCAAAGGCGATGGTGGATTTATAACTTCACATTGGGAAGCAATTGCAAAATGGAATGACAACAATAATTCTTCAAGCAACCCAATTATTACCAATTTACCAGATATTGCCAACGACGATACAACCATTACCGAAACCAAATATCAAGGAAATAATAATAGTGAAGTAATTAGTTATGTAGTTGATAACGGAGGACACACTTGGCCGGGTGCAGCGGGAGGGCTTGATTTTTTCTTAGGAAATACAAGCAAGGATATGGATGCTAAATTGATGATTTGGGAGTTTTTTGAAAGACATATTCAGGATTAGATTGGAGTAAAACAAAAGATACGAATTATCACAAAAAGGTAGTTTTCGAAGTTATTACACAGAGATTCACAAAGAGGCACAGAGTTGATTCTTAACTTATAAATTAATTAGTGAAAATTAGTATCTAAATAATATTCGTTTCTAAAAAAACTAATCCACTTTCTCAATTTTATAAACCCTCCCATTAAAATTAAACTGTTCTCCTTCAGTTTTTCCTAGAAGATAGAATCCTATAGGAGAATTTGGCGCTACTCCTAAATAAAAATTGTGTTCAACTTCTAATTTTCCTACCGATATACTCATAAAAAAATTAGCTTGGTTGGTTTCAATAACACTTCCTAATCGAATAGTTTTTGAAGTAGTACTAATATTAACTTTATCGGCTTGCCGCAATACTTTTTCAATTTCGCGTAACTGATTTCCAGCATTTTCTCTATCTATATGCAACATTGCTCTTCCGGTGTGATGTTTATCGCCACTTGTGCATTTAGTTTCATCTTTTAGAGATTCTTCAATTCCAGAAATGGTTTTTTGTATTTTTTGATATCGTTCATTTACCAAATCTTTACATTGTTGTTGCAATTCAAATTTTAATTCTAAGAGGTTCATTTACTATTGTTTATTATTATTAAAGTTTCGATTGCGCTCAACCAGACAAAATTACCTACTTTTTTATTTCCATTAAACTAAACGCTCCAAAATTACGCATTTGTCGTTGTATCCAATTTTTACGATTCGTAATATAATTGGAAGCTGGATTTGCCGAATATTTTAAAGGGCTTGGTAATATAGCTGCAATTGCAGCTGCTTGATTTTTACTAAGTTTACTTGCCGAAGTGTTGAACCAATATTTTGAAGCAGCTTCAGCACCAAAAACACCTTTTCCCATTTCAATACTGTTTAAGTACACTTCTAAAATTCGTTCTTTACTCCAAAAGGTTTCAATTAAAAAGGTGAACCAAACTTCCAATCCTTTCCGAAGCCAATTTCTACCTTGCCATAAAAAAACATTCTTGGCCGTTTGTTGTGAAATGGTACTTCCTCCTCGTATTCTTTTTCCTTCTTGATTTTCTAAATAAGCTTTTTTTAGTGCTTTTACATCAAAGCCATTGTGGTTTAAAAAATTCTGATCTTCAGAACAAATCACCGCTAATTGTAAATTTTTTGAAATCTCACCTATGGGTTTCCATTGGTGTTTTGTACTGTATTTTTCATCTCCATTAATAGACCGAATTGCCATTAATGGTGTATAAGGAACTGGAACGTATTTGTAAATTATTACCCAAATTACACTTAGGGCTACAAACCAAAGCAGCAATTTTAATAAGAATTTGGAGATGCGTTTCATAAGGGTTGAAATTAGGTAATCCTAAAATCAAAAGCAAAATGTATGTTATTAAAAAACACGTATAATTTATGTTTCCAACTTTGGCAAAGTTAAATTTGAAAAAAAAAATCCGAAATAGAAATATTTCGGATTTTTTAATTTTTTTATTCTTCTTCCTCTTCGGGTTCGTTCATTACAAAACTATCCATAAAGGCGGTAGTAAAATCACCAGAGATATAATCTGGATGGTCCATTAATTGACGGTGAAAAGGGATGGTTGTTTTTATACCTTCAATCACAAATTCGTCCAAAGCTCTTCGCATTTTACTAATAGCTTCTTCTCTAGTTTGTGCCGTTGTTATTAACTTGGCAATCATAGAATCGTAGTTTGGAGGGATTGAATATCCTGCATAAACATGTGTATCTAATCGTACTCCGTGACCTCCAGGTGAATTTAATTCTGTGATTTTTCCTGGACAAGGTCTAAAATCATTATAAGGATCTTCCGCATTAATACGACATTCTATAGAGTGAAGTTTTGGAAAATAATTAATACCTATTATCGGAATTCCAGCAGCTACTTTAATCTGTTCTTTAATTAAGTCAAAATCAATAATCACTTGTTCCGTAATTGGATGTTCTACTTGAATACGAGTATTCATTTCCATAAAATAGAAATTGCGGTGTTTATCCACCAAAAACTCTACAGTTCCGGCTCCTTCATATTTAATATATTCTGAAGCTTTTACAGCTGCATTTCCCATCGCTTCTCTAAGTTCGTCTGTCATAAACGGGCTCGGAGTTTCTTCTGTTAATTTTTGATGACGTCTTTGTATTGAACAATCACGTTCACTTAAATGACAAGCATTTCCTTTGCTATCGCCAATAATCTGAATTTCGATATGTCGAGGCTTTTCAATAAGCTTTTCCATATACATATCGTCATTATCAAAGGCAGCTTTACTTTCAGCTCTTGCAGAATCCCAAGCATTTTGAAGCTCTTCTTCTTTCCAAACTGCTCTCATTCCTTTTCCACCACCGCCAGCACTTGCTTTAAGCATTACTGGATAGCCGGTTTCTTTAGCAACTTTAATACAGGTTTTAAAATCTGGTATAACTCCTTCACTTCCTGGAACACAAGGTACGCCTGCTTCCAACATCGTAGTTTTTGCAGAGGCTTTATCTCCCATACGATTAATCATATCTGCAGAAGCACCGATAAATTTAATACCATGTTCTTCACAAAGTTTAGAAAATTTAGCATTTTCAGAAAGAAATCCATAACCTGGATGAATGGCATCTGCATTGGTAATTTCTGCAGCAGCCATAATATTTGGCACCTTTAAATAACTTTCGTTACTCGGGGGTGGACCAATACAAACTGCTTCGTCTGCAAACCGAACATGAAGACTATTTGCATCTGCTGTAGAATAAACGGCAACCGATTTAATTCCCATCTCTCTACAAGTACGAATAATGCGTAATGCAATTTCTCCTCTATTGGCTATTAGTATTTTTTTAAACATAATTTCAATAAATTTCAAATTTCAAGTACAAAATTCCATTATAAAAATTGAAATTTAGTTTTTGAAAATTGGGATTTGTATCTTAAGAAGGGTCAACCAAAAATAAGGGTTGATCAAACTCTACCGGAGAAGCATCGTCTACTAAAACTTTTACAATTTTACCAGATACTTCGCTTTCAATTTCATTAAAAAGTTTCATTGCTTCAATAATACAAAGCACATCTCCATCTTTAATTGTGTCACCTACTTCAACAAAAGAAGGTTGATCTGGTGAAGATTTTCTGTAAAAAGTTCCAATGATTGGGGATTTTACAGTGATGTATTTAGAATCTTCATCGGCAGAAGTAGTTTCTGCTGAAACGGGTGCTATATCTACTGGTAATTGCGCTACCGGTTGTTGTTGGGCAGCCATAGTAGGTAATTGTTGGATAATTGTAGTTTCACCTTTACCGTGACCTTCGCCTGTTCTGATAGTGATTTTTACATCGTTCATTTCAAGTTTAACTTCGGTAGCTCCAGATTTTGCTACAAACTTGATTAAATTTTGAATCTCTTTTAAATTCATATCGTTAGATTTAATTTTTAATTTTATTTAGAATCGTATGCCCAAGTTAGGTATATCGCTCCCCAAGAAAATCCGCCACCAAAGGCAGCAAATACTAATTTATCTCCTTTTTTAAGTTTTTTTTCATAATCCCAAAGACACAAAGGTAAGGTTGCTGAGGTTGTATTTCCATATTTGTAAATATTCTTCATCACCTTTTCATCTGGAAGGTTCATTCTTCTAGAAGTAGCGTCAATAATTCTGTTATTTGCTTGATGAGGAACTAACCACTCAATGTCATCACCAGTTAAATTGTTTCTTTCTAATATTTTTTCTGAAACATCTGCCATTCGAGTAACCGCGAATTTAAAAACAGTTTTTCCATCTTGAAAAACATAATGTTGTTTATTGGCAATTGTTTCTGCTGAAGGAGGAAGTAAAGATCCACCAGCATCAATTTTTAATGATTGTCTTCCGTTTCCATCGGTTCTTAAAAATTCATCTTGAATTCCGTAGCCTTCTATATTTGGTTCAAAAAGAGCAGCACCTGCACCGTCTCCAAAAATAATACAAGTAGTTCTATCTGTATAATCTATAATGGATGACATTTTATCTGCACCTACTAAAAGTACTTTCTTATAACTTCCCGATTCTATATATTTTGCTGCGATAGACATTCCGAAAAGAAATCCTGAACAAGCAGCAGAAAGATCATAAGAAAAAGCATTAATAGCGCCAATTTGTGTTGCTACATAAGCACCAGTAACAGCCACAGGCATATCTGGTGTCGCTGTTGCTAAAATTAACATATCAATATCTTCTGGATTGGTATTGCTTTTTTTAAGTAAGTCTTTAGCGGCTTGAATGGCAAGGTAAGAAGTTCCTTTATCCTTGTCTTTTAAAATTCTACGTTCTTTAATACCCGTTCGAGCGGTAATCCACTCATCATTGGTATCTACCATAGTTTCCAAAATTTTGTTACTTAAAACAAATTCTGGAACATAGCCTCCTACAGCTGTAATTGCTGCTGTGATTTTACTCATAGTTTTGAATTAATTTCACAAAAGGGCAAAAAGCCCTCAAAATCGGTGGAAAAGTAATGAATATTAGTCAAAAACAAGCAAAAAAGAGCTTGTTTTTATCAATAGTTGATTTTTCAATATAAGGGACAAAACAAAAAACGTCCACAATATTCTGTGAACGTCTTCATTTTAATAAAATCTTATTACTAAGCTACTTCTTCTACTGCGTCAATAACTATTTGACCACGGTAGTATAATTTACCTTCGTGCCAGTGAGCTCTGTGATATAAATGAGATTCACCAGTTGTTGGATCTGTAGCAATTTGAGGTGTAGTTGCTTTGTAATGTGTTCTTCTTTTATCTCTTCTAGTTCTTGAGATTTTTCTCTTTGGATGTGCCATTACTTTGTATTATTTGTCTGTTAATAGTTTTTTTAATTCGTCCCACCTTGGGTCTGTTGTTTCGTCTTTTTCATCTGAAATTTTTTCATTTTGAGTAGGACGTAATTCTTCTAGTTTATTAAGTATGTCTGACTGCAATGTGCCATCTTCAATTCCTGGATGAATCCTTTTGGTTGGCATTGACAACACAATGGATTCATATATATACTGCTGAATGTTTATTTCGTAACTTCCATGAGGTAAAATTATTAGTTCCTCATTTTCGTCATTAAATTCATCACCAAAATTTACAATAAAATGAAATGATCCGTTGATATCTTGATCATATGGTTCATTAGTTGTGTCACAGTTTACATTTAAAATGCCTTCAAAAGACAAAGTAAACTCCAACATGGTGTTTTTTTTAATCAGTAGTACATCAAGATTAATGTTTGCTTCATTAAAATCTTCATACTCAAAATACTCAAAGAACGATTTACCTATTTTAAAGTCAAACCGGTGTTCTCCTAATTTTAATCCTATAAAAGGGATCGTAAATTCTTTCAATTCCTTCATAATCACTCACCTGTTAAACACGGTTGCCTTATCAATAAGGCGGGTGCAAAGATAAAAAAATATTTATATAGTAAATCAGTTTTTACAATTCTTTTTAATCAAATCTTTTACGTTGTGTATTTTGCTGAACTGTTACTTTTAAAGGGTTTTTTGACAAGTGGAGGTACTCTTGCCTTTTTTTATAAATATTAATTGCGGTATAAAGTGCTTCTTTAAAGGATTCATTATTAGCAATATTCTTCCCAGCAACGTCAAAAGCGGTTCCGTGATCGGGCGAAGTTCTAACTTTATTTAATCCTGCTGTGAAATTTACTCCTTTTCCAAAAGAAAGTGTTTTAAAAGGAATTAATCCTTGGTCATGATAAGAAGCGATTACCGCATCAAACTTTTCGTAAGTCCCCGAGCCAAAAAAGCTATCGGCTGCATAAGGACCATAGACTAGCGTTCCTTTTTTATAAATTTCTTCTAATGCTGGCTTTAGAACGGTATCATCTTCGTTTCCAATTACACCGTTATCTCCGTTATGAGGATTGATCCCCAAAACCGCAATTTTAGGTTTTCTAATCCCAAAATCTTGAATTAATGTTTTCTGAATAGTGTTTATTTTACTTTCAATTAATTCTTTTGTAATAGTCTGAGCAATATCTTTAACAGCAACGTGATCTGTTAAAAGTCCGACCCGTAAACTATCCGAAACCATTAACATTAAACTGTCTCCTTCCAATTCTTGATTCAAATAATCGGTATGTCCCGGAAATTTAAAATCATCTGCTTGAATATTTGATTTATTGATTGGAGCGGTCACTAAAACATCAATCTTATTGTTTTTTAAAGCTGAAACAGCCGATTTTAAAGATTTTATAGAATATGCCCCAATTTTAGGGTCTTCTTTTCCGAAGTTAATATCAATTGACTCTTTCCAAACATTGAAAACATTTACTTTTTTAAAATCAATAGCATCCAAATTATCTATTCCATGAAGGTTACATTCTAACTGATATGTTTTTTTAAAATAAGTCATTATTTTAAATGAAGCGAATATAACGGGTGTGAATAATTCGAGTATTCTAGGGTCTTGAAGGGTTTTTAAAACGACTTCACTTCCAATTCCGTTGAGATCGCCTATCGAAATTCCAACAACTATTTTTTTTTGCTTATCCATTGGTATAAGATGCCTTAATTTATCATTACTTTTGTAGTACAAATGTAACTAAATGTAATCATGTTTACAGGAATAATTGAAGCAAAGGGAGAAATTTGTTCTCTTAAAAAAGAAGGAAGCAATATCCACATTGAAGTGAAAAGTCTAATTACTTCGGAATTAAAAATAGATCAAAGTGTTGCTCATAACGGAGTTTGTCTAACGGTTGTTGAAATTAATAATGACAAATACATCGTTACAGCAATAAAAGAAACACTCGATAAATCTAACATTGGAAATTTAGAAGTTGGAAGTGTTGTGAATTTAGAGCGTTCTATGAAACTTGGTGAACGTTTGGATGGTCATATTGTGCAAGGTCATGTAGATCAAACTGCAAGATGTACCTATATTAAAACAGAAGAAGGAAGCACTTATTTTACTTTTAAATATGACGGGAAATACGAAAACGTCACTATCGAAAAAGGATCGGTAACTGTAAATGGCGTTAGTTTAACTGTTGTTGATTCGAAAGAAAATGAGTTTAGCGTTGCAATTATACCTTATACAATTGAGAACACTAACTTTAAAACATTTAAAGTAGGTACAAAAGTAAACTTAGAATTTGATGTAATTGGGAAATACCTTAAAAAACTTACTGAGGGGTATCTTTAAGTTGATGTTTTTTGTAGGCTATGTAGGCTCCGTATATCAATCCTATTCCAATTAATAAAATAATATATTCATCAATCGGCCCTTGTGGTGGCCTTCTATTATTTGCAGGTGGAGGTGGACCTACGTGTTGCGCAAGCATAGTAGTACTGTTTATTACAAAAAGTACCAAGGATAATATTTTAACGATTTGGGGTCGCATATAGTCGTCTAAAATAATAAAATTTTATTAACAAGTGTTAAAAAGTTTTAATTTTCATAAAATAAACTTATTAATAAAACAAAATTCGTCTTTTAGAAACGAATTTTGTTATGTTTTATTGTCTGGTATCACATGACACCATTTAAGCTGGCGAATATATAATTTTATAAATTAATTTGTGGTTTTTATATTTTTTTTGTGATTACATTTTCTTTTTTTCTTGATATAGAAAGGACGTTGTCTTTTTTAACTAAAAATAACCTACCAGAGATATCGAATATCTCAATAAATAAAAGTTTATAATCATCATATATAATAGCAGGATTTCTGTATTAATAGGATTAGGGTAAGCTTTGATGAAATCTAAATCAAAACTTTCTGTATTTAGAATCGAGTTTATACTAGTTTATTACAAATATCCTATGTTAGTAGTACATCCTGTTCCACTTATGAATAAATATCCATCAACATTTATAGCTATAGGTTATAAGGTTACCAACAAATTAGGGCAATAATAACTAGTCTCAAATTGATAATAATCTTTTGCGAACTAAAAAACCCTTTCAAAAATGAAAGGGTTTTTTAATAGTTGTGGTCCCACATGGGCTCGAACCATGGACCCTCTGATTATGAGTCAGATGCTCTAACCAACTGAGCTATGGGACCGATAGACAATAATTTAAATTATTCTCAGCTTGCAAATTTAAAACACTTTACATATTTCGCAAGCTATTTTTTAATATTATTTACATCTTGACATAACTCAACTAAAACACCATGGGTCGATTTAGGGTGTAAAAAGGCAACTAACTTATTGTCTGCTCCATTTTTAGGGGTTTCATTTAACACAACAAACCCTTCCTTTTTAAGTCTTTTTATTTCTAAAAATATATCATCTACCGCAAAAGCTATATGATGAATCCCTTCGCCTCGTTTTTCTATAAACTTTGCTATTGGGCTGTCTTCTTTGGTTGCTTCTAACAACTCTATTTTACTTTCACCACAGATAAAAAATGAAGTTTTCACCCCTTCACTTTCAACTTCTTCAGTTTTATAATGATCGTACCCCAATAAACTTTTATAAATAGCATTTGCATTTTCAATGTTTTTTACTGCAATTCCAATATGTTCTATCTTTTTCATATTTCAAATTAATATTCTATTCAAAAATAACTATTCTACAGTGTAATCTTCTTCACTTTCAAATAATATCAACCTTTAAAATAATAATTGTAGTATTTTTGCACTATGAATGAAACAAACAGACAAAAAAAAATAGCTGGAGTACTACAAAACGACCTGGCAGTGGTATTGCAAAAAATGCTTAGAGATTCTGGACAAATGGGAATTATAATTTCCGTTTCGAAAGTTACTGTAACTACTGATTTGTCTTTATCTAAAGTATATACAAGTGTATTTCCTCCCGAAAAAGCAGTATTAATTGTAAAAGAATTAAACGAGCTAAAACCAAAAATTAAGCATCAAATTGCTCAAAAGACGAAGCATCAACTTCGGAAAATGCCTGATTTAGCATTTTTTAACGATGACTCTTTAGAATACATCAATAACATTACAGAAGCAGTAAAAGGAAAAGTAGACCCTATAAAAGATCCTGAATTACTTAACAAACGTAAAAATATATAGTTGAATTTTCCGCTATACATCGCGAAACGTTATTTATTTGCAAAAAGCAGTAAAAACGCGATTAATATTATTGCCCGTATTGCAATTTCTGCAGTAGTTGTTGGTTCTTTAGCCTTATTTATTGTGATGTCTGGTTTTTCAGGATTGCGAGATTTTAGTCTTCAATTTACCAATGTATTTGATTCCGATTTAAAAATTTATCCTTCTAACGGAAAGACATTTACCTTTTCAAAAACTTCCGAAAATAACTTTAACAATATTGAAGGTGTTGAAAGCTTTTCAAAAATTGTAGAAGAGCGTGTTTTTCTCCAGTATCGGGGGAAAAATCATATTGCTTATATAAAAGGGGTAGATGAAAGCTTTAAAAATGTAATTCCGCTAGACAGTATTCTATTTTTAAACAAATGGTTTGTTCCAGATCAAGATGAAGTTGTGATAGGTCTTGGAACTTCTCAAAAACTATCTATGGGAGTTATGGATTATCGTAATTTATTAGAAATTTACGTACCTAAACCTGGAACTGGACAAATTACCGATCCTACAAATGCTTTTACAAAAAGAAAAGTAGTAGCATCTGGAATGTACCGCGTTAATGAAGAGTTAGACGGAAAATATGTATTTTCTGATATTGAATTTGCTCGTTCTTTACTGAATTTAGACAAAACAAAAGTAACCTCTATCGAGTTTAAACTAACTCCAAATTCTAAGGAAAAATCGATTAGAAAAGAAATTGAAGCAATACTTCCTGAAGAAGTAATTATTAAAAATAGAGTTCAGCAAAATGACGGACTTTATAAAATGTTGAACATTGAAAACTTATTCGTTTATATTTTTGTGAGCTTGATTGCTGCGATCGCGATTTTCAATATTTCAGGAACTATTATTATGACCATTTTGGAGAAAAAAGGAAATATAAAAACACTGTCTTCTTTGGGGTTAACGGTTTCAGAAATTAGAAAAATATTTTTCTATAAAGGAATATTAATGACATTAATTGGGCTTTTAATCGGTTTAACCATTGGAATTATTGCAGTACTTCTACAAGAAATTTATGGTTTTGTTCCTATTACACCAACCTTGCCTTATCCAGTTCGACTAGAATTTATTAATGTACTAATTGTCTTTGTAACTATTTTGGTATTAGGCGGAATCGCTTCAAAAATAGCAGCAACTAAGGTTTCAGAAAAACTGATTTCTTAATCAAATTGAAAATCTTTAAACTTCAAAGCTACTTCATCCAAAGCTTTAAAAACATCTACCGATTCATCACTGGTTACCATTTTCATTCGGTATTCTTTAAAATGTGGAATTCCTCTAAAATAGTTGGTATAATGTCTTCGGGTTTCAAAAACACCTAGTTTCTCCCCTTTCCAATCTATTGCCATTTGCAGGTGCCTTTTTGCTGCTTCTACCCTTTCTTTCATCGTAGGAGGATTCAAATGCTTTTCTGTTTTTAAAAAATGTTTTACTTCTCTAAAAAACCAAGGATTACCAATGCTTGCACGGCCAATCATACAACCATCTAAACCGTAATCATCTCGCATTTCTTTGGCTTTTTCGGGAGTGTTTACATCTCCATTTCCGAAGATAGGAATGTGCATACGAGAGTTGTTTTTTACTTCAGCAATCGGTGCCCAATTTGCTTCCCCTTTATACATCTGCTTACGGGTTCTTCCGTGAATAGAAATCGCTTGACAACCTACATCTTGTAATCTTTCAGCAACCTCAACAATACGAATGGTGTCATCATCCCAACCCAATCTTGTTTTAACGGTTATTGGAAGATTGGTATGTTTTACCATTGCTTCCGTAAGTGAAACCATTAAGTCAATATCCTTCAATATTCCTGCTCCTGCTCCTTTTGCTACCACTTTCTTAACCGGACATCCAAAATTAATGTCGATCATATCAGGATTGGACGCTTCCACAATTTCTACACTTCTCAACATAGATTCTAAATTTGCTCCAAATATCTGAATTCCCACAGGGCGCTCTTTCTCGTAAATATCGAGTTTCATCACACTTTTTGAAGCATCTCGTATCAAGCCTTCCGAAGAAATAAATTCCGTATAAACCACATCTGCTCCTTGTTCCTTACACAAAGCCCGAAAAGGCGGATCACTAACATCTTCCATTGGTGCTAATAACAACGGGAAGTCTTCTAATTCTATGTTTCCTATTTTAATCATAATCCTTGCAAAAATAAGTAATTAAAATCAAGGGCTTGGTTTTGATTGTTTGTCTTTTTTAGTACTTTAGTATTTTAAACTCTTTCCCTATGAAAAAATATTATATAATCATAGTGGTTTTATTTTTACCATTATTAATGATTGGTCAAACCTATGAAAATGACCGATTATTAACTGTTAGATCTAAAGATTCGCTAAACGATAAACCTAGAATAAAAGGAGCCTTAGGTGTCAATATGAAATTGAACGGATATTTTGATGTTTATGGTGGATTACAGGATAGCGACACTTTTAATATTGGTCAAATCCCTGTATTTGGAACCGATGATTCTAGCAGTTTTAAAATGGACTTATATCAAACACAGATATTTATTCAAGGAGATTATATGCAAAAAAACGGCGAAAGTATAAAAGCTGTAGTAGAATTTGATTTCTGGGGAGGCAATGGGCATATGCGATTAAGGAAAGCATTTGTAGAAACTAATCATTGGCAAATTGGACAAAATTGGAATAATTTTGGCGATGAAGCCCTTTGGCCTAACGTAATGGAGTGGGAAGGCCCACCTTCTGGAATTTGGAAACGTACTCCTCACATTAAATATTTTGGGTATTTTAAAAACGATCTCTTTAAATATGAATTTAGCTTAGAAGCTCCTACAATAGATTTTATCGCTTTAGGAGATATTGAACCCCTTGTTGAAGAAGCCAACCAAGTCGCTCCAGATTTAACAGCAGCACTAAAATATAATAAAGGTTGGGGTCACTTACGATTTTCATCAATCCTAAGAAATGTAAGGTATAAGTTGAATGGTGAAACAGATGATTTTTTAGGATATGGATTTACAGTTAGTGGGATTTATCATACCGAAAGAAAAAACAATTTTCAATTTCAGTTAATCGGAGGAAAAGGAATTAATGCATATTTAACCAGTATTGCTGGACTAGGATATGATGGTTTTCCAACTATTTCTGGTGAAATTGAAGCCACACCTTCTTACGGGGGTTGGGTTTCTTATGAGTATTATTTTACACCTAAATTCCATTCAAATGTAGTGTTCGGATTTACTCATTATAAGTTTGATAATATGGAACGATATATATTAACAAGTGAGCTTCCAATTGACCCAATAGATGATGTTCTTGTATTAGATGGAGATTTTTCTAGTATACATTCCTATGGACTCATCAATGTTATGTACGAGCCTTTTGAAAGAATGACAGTGGGTGTTGAATTAGATTATGGTGTAAAATCTATCGACTTTAATGGTTTTGCAAATAATGAAGTAATCGACGATAGTGAAGAGCGAGATGCGATGCGAATTAGCTTTGGATTTATGTTTTATCTATAGTTAATCATTTTATATTACATTCGCTTTTCTGAAACAGACATTAATGATTCTATACTTTAAAACTACCTTAGTTTTTATTCTAGGTATTTTACTTTTTTCTTGTAATTCTGAAGATAAAAAGAAAAAATACACTGAAATTTCCAAAACCTCATCAAAATATATTGATGGCTACGTAGGTGATCAAAATTGTGTTGCTTGTCATCAAACTGAAGTAGATCTTTGGAAAGGTTCTCATCACGATTTAGCCATGCAAATAGCAGATGAAACAACCGTTTTAGGTGATTTTAATAATGCAGAAATTACCATTGATGGCGTTTCATATTTATTCTTTAAAAAAGGAAACGATTTTCTAGTTCGGATTAAGGAAATAGATAATTCTGAAAAGGAATATAAAATAACCTACACCTTTGGAGTGACTCCTCTTCAACAATATTTAGTAGATTTTGAAAAAGGAAAAAAACAAGTCCTTCGAGTTACTTGGGATGTAATTAAAAAGAACTGGTATCATCAATATAAAGGAGATGTTATTCAGCCACACGATTGGCTACATTGGACAAAAAGTGCGCAAAACTGGAATACGATGTGTGCCGAATGTCACTCTACCAACCTAAAAAAGAATTACTTAATTGAAGAAGATGGTTTTGATACTAGCTATTCAATCATCAATGTAAGTTGTGAAAGTTGTCACGGTCCAGCCGAAAAACATCTTGCTTGGGCTGAAAATAAATCAGACGATAAAAATGCCTACATCCTTTCTCCAAAAAACCAAAAAGAGCAGTTAAGTTTATGTGCGACTTGTCACGCAAGGAGAGCAAAATTGACTGAGAATTATGTGCCAGGTGAGAAATTTGAAGAACAATATATGGTTCAGAATATTACCTCTAATTTTTATCATGGTGATGGGCAAATAGACGATGAAGATTATGTCTATGGTTCCTTTATGCAAAGTAAAATGTTTGATGAAGGCATAAAATGCAACGATTGCCATAATGTGCATACCTTAAAACTAAAATTTGAAGGAAATAAATTATGTCTTCAATGTCACGTTCCAGCAAATTATGAAACCGAAAATCATTATTTCCACAAATCCAACACCGAAGCGAGTTTGTGTATTAATTGTCATATGACTGGTAAAAATTATATGGGAAATGACTTTAGAAGAGATCACAGTTTTCGTATTCCTAGACCAGATCAAAGTGAAAAATACGGAACTCCAAATGCCTGTACCGAGTGTCATACAGATAAATCTAACAAATGGGCAGCCAATGTAATAAAAGATAAATTCGGGAACAAAAGAGCTCCACATTTCTCTGATGCTTTATTGATGAGTACTAAAAATAATTTAAATGAAACACAACGAAATCAGTTAGACAATTTTATCAATGACCTCAACTTTCCTGAGATAGCTAGAGCAACAGTTATTGAAAATCTAGACTATTACGCTCCCGAACAATTTAAACCTTTACTTATTGCTTTAAAGGATTCGTCTGCGATTGTACGCTATAATACTTTGGTGAAATTTAGAAACTTAGCGCCTCAAGACCGCCTTTCTGTTGCTTTAGAACATATGAATGACTCTATTAAATTAGTGAGAATTGGAGCCGCACAATTGGTAATTGGGTTAGACGAAAACACCTTAAGCGGAATTGATAAAAGCAGCTTTATCAACTCTAGAAATGAGCTACAAACGATGTTATTTGCCAATGCCGACTTTTCAAACGGACGCTTACAATTGGGGGATTATTATTTTCAGAATAATGATGTAAACAATGCCATTAAACATTACGAAATGGCTTTAGAAAAAGACAGTTTACTACTTCCTGTTTATTCAAATTTAGCAACTTCGTATAGCTTAAATAATAACTTTGAAAAAGCTTCTAAAACACTTGACAAGTGGATTGGATTAGATCCTGAAAATAGTCGTCCTCATTATTTAAAAGCCTTACTTAATTTTGAAAAAAAGAACGATAAAGTCGCTGTTATTGAACTGAAAACCGCCATCAAATTAAACCCTAACGATACTCGTTCTTTATATAATTTGGCAACCTATTATTTTCAAAATAATAAAGATTTAAAACAGGCAGAAATCAATGTTAAATCTGCTTTAAAAATTGATAGTGAAAATCCAGATTTTAATTATCTATTGGCATTGATTTATAAAGAACAAGGAAAGATTTTGCAAGCAAACGCCATTATGCAAAAGCTGAAGGATAATCAGTAATTTTTGAGTCATAATAACTTAAACTAGAAATTTAAACCTTTAGCTAACACCTATTTTAATCGTAATCTAAATTAATAATTACCTTTATTAAAGGGACTCCTGCCCAATTTCAATAGCCTTTCTTAATTCATTAAATAACCGAAGTTGATATTGTGTTTATTTTATAGATGTTTAAAATGCAAAAGCCGAATAAAAATATATTCGGCTTTTGAAAATATAAAAAATGATGGTTTTTAATGACTCATCATTGCTCTTTTTGCTTCTGCTTCTAAATTTACATATGGAGTTCCTTCAACAGTAACACCAACAAAGTCAATTGTTCCATTATTAAATTTACTTGGAGATGGGTATAATCCACTTACTGCATCAGCACTATCGTAGCCAATACATAATCCATCACCAGATAATGTGAACTTCGCAGGTTGGGTTCTCATTGGTCCTTCTGCAACCACTTTATTATCTATATAAAGTTTTGTTACACCAACAGATTCTCCTTTATCTCCTGTTTTCTCTCTAATAAATTCCATACCAATAGTATATTTACCAGGTTTTAATTTTACTGAAGATTCAAAAACTTGTTCGGGTTTAATTCCTAAGAAATTATACACATAATATAGTTTTTTGTTTTTAATAAACAGTGTGTGTCCACCAAAACGAGAACCGTGAGCAAATACAACTCCAGAAGATTTATCTGTAATATCTACATTTGCTAATATCTTATATGAACGACCTCTTACATTTACAGCGTTACCTTCTGGTACAGCTGCAGCAAATGGGTAATAGATATATCTATCTCTAGCTGGTTCTGCTGATGGTCTTTCAATACCAATTATTTCAGCAGCACTTCTATCGTCTAAAGGAAGAACATTATTTTTTTCAGCCTCTACAAACCAAGCATCAATTAATTCTTTTAATTTTTCAGGGTTTTCTTTTGCTAAATCTTTAGATTCAGATCTATCAACAGCAACGTGATACAATTCCCAATCATCTTCGTCAAAATGTCCTACACCAGAAAGTGGCGCGTGAACAGCAGCAGCTTTCCAACCGTCTTTCCAAATTCCACGAGAACCTAACATTGCAAAATATTGTACTTCTTTTTGTGTTTTATCATTTGGTTTCGCATCAAAAGTATACGCCATTGAAACTCCAGATAATGGAACTTGTTTAACTCCGTTATGAACTTCTGGCATTTCTATTCCAATTACTTCCAATAAAGTAGGAACAATATCTACCGAGTGATGGTATTGATTACGAATCTCTCCTTTTGCTTTAATTCCTTTTGGCCAAGAAATAACTAAAGGATCATTCGTTCCTCCTGCATATTGAGAATAACGTTTAAACATTTTAAATGGTGCAGAAAATGCAGATGCCCATCCTGTTGGGTAATGCTCATACGTTTCAGGTCCACCTAATACGTCTAAGTATTGCATATTTTCAGATAATTCATCTGGATACCCATTAAAGAATTTATTTTCATTTACAGAACCATTTGGAGAACCTTCTCCTGATGCTCCATTATCAGCAGCATATAAAACGATGGTATTTTCTAATTGTCCACTTTCTTCAAGATAATCAATTACTCTACCTACTTGTGCATCGGTAAATTCAGAAAAACCTGCATATACTTCTGCCATTTTTGCGAATAACTTTTTCTCATCATCGTTTAATGTATCCCAAGGACGAACCATATCAATGGCTTGTGCCATATCTTCACGCATTGGGTTCATCGGAGTATTTACGGTACCTTCTGGTAGAATTCCTTTTTCTATCATACGTCCAGTAACCCAGTCTCTGTAAGCATCATACCCTGCATCAAATTTCCCTTTATATTTAGCTATGTATTCTTTTGGTGCGTGGTGAGGTGCGTGATTTGCTCCTGGATTGTACCACATATACCAAGGTTTTGAAGGATTGGTAGCTTGTTGGTCACGTAACATTCCTAAAGCGTGATCTGCTAAATCTTTTGAAAGATGATATCCATCTTCAAACTCACGTTCCACAAAATGATTGTCTTCAATTAAATCTGGATACCATTGGTTGGTTTCACCTCCAATAAACCCGTAAAAACGATCCCATCCCATTTGCAATGGCCATTGTTTTTTACTTCCACCAGATGCAACATCTTGTTCAGGTACATTATGATTTTTTCCAATCCAGAAAGTACTATATCCGTTTTCTTGTAAAATTGTTGAAAACGGAACTACTTCAGGTCCCATTCTACCATTTGCTCCAGGAAACCCATCTGCAGTTTCTGTAATAGCAGCCATCCCATTTAAATGGTGATTTCTACCAGTCTGAATTGTTGAACGAGTAGGAGAACACAATGCTGTAGTATGCCATTGCGTATACGTTAAACCATTGGCAGCCAATTTATCCATTGTTGGCATATTGATACCACCGCCATATGGTGACCAAGCTCCTAAGCCTGTATCATCATACAAAATGAACAATACATTTGGTGCGCCTTCTGGAGCAGATTTTGGTGTGTAAGCAGTCCAATCTGATTGAGAGTCTCTAATGTCAAGGGCAATTTTACCGTTGAATTTTGTTGTCGTCTCACTAGTTTCATCAATCTTTTTAGTAGATTGATCACAACTAATAAAGGTTACTAAAAACAATCCTAATGCGATTGTTTTTAGAATAATAGATGATTTTTTAGTTTCCATTAATTTAATGTTTTTAGTGGATGTAAAACTAATTCTAAAAAAAAACTAAAAAAATATCATTTGATAGCTTTTTGTTTTTTCTTTATTCTATGGATTGTTAAAGGAGTAATTCCTAAAAAACTGGCGATATGTTTGTCGAAAGTAGTTTCAATTAAAATAGGGTTCCACTTTATTAAGTCTAGATATCTTTCTTCGGGAGTCATTGTAACAAAGGTATTTAGACGATAAGAAAGCGTGAGAATTATTTCTTTTAAAAAAGATAAATAAAACTTCATTAATTTAGGGTTTTCATATCCTAAATCTTCAAATTCGATCATATCGATTTTTAAATAATGTATTTCTCCTATTGCTTCAATATTGAGTGTTAGTAATTCGTTACCAAAGGTTTTTGCGTCACCCATTAAGTGTCCCTCTGCTCTAATGTAGTTATTTAATTCTTGTCCTTTTTCATTTGTGCTATAGGCTCTAGCAACTCCTTTTAATATAAAAACAAGAATATCATCAGATTTCCCAATTTTCAAAATTAACTCTTTGTTATTTGCACTCTTATATTCTGTAATTGAAAGAAATAAATCAATTACTTCTTCCTCCAAATTTGGGAAATAAGAAATGATTAAATTTTTTATTTCAGATTTTGATAATCTCATTTAATGTAAAATATTTAATAAGGTTTTATTCTAACTCAAAAGGATAAATAACTTTCCAGTCTTTTTTCATATCGATAACTGTCCAACCATCTTTAATAGCTTGGTCTAAACCTTTATCAAACCTTCCAATATGCGAATCACGATCATAAGCCCATTCTCTAACAGAATCGGTATGATGAACATATAACATAAAATTTTTGTGTTTGTTGGATGCTGCCCATTGCATCATTTGTAAATCTCCATCTGAATTTCCTGAAGAAAAAACTGGTTTCTTTCCAATTATTTTTTGAATATTTAATGGTTTTCCTTCTTTATCGTCAATAAAATCTAGTGCTGGTAATCTTCTAATTACTGGGTTTCCGTTGTTATAATCAAATTCAGTTTTCAGGCGAGTTCCTAAAATTTGTTCTTCAGGAATTCCGTAAATTTCTGTAACAAAAGCTCGCATAAAATCGACTCCACCTCCTGAAACAACATAAGTTTTAAAATCATTAGCTCTTAAATACTGAAGTAGTTCTAGCATTGGTTGATAAACCAATTTATCGTAAGTAACATTTTTGGTAGGATGTTTAGCGGTTGAAACCCAATTTTGAACATCTTTCTTAAATTCTTCAGTAGTAGTTCCTGAATGAGTAGCCATGACTAATTGAATTAATCCGTGTTCTCCTTGTTTTTTAAGCTCTTCCATATCGTTTTCTAAAACAGCTTTAAACGGTTGTTGGTCTTTCCATTCAGGATGATCTTTTGCCATTGCTTTTACTCTGTCGATGGCAAAAAACAGCTGAAAATAAACAGGTTGCTCTGACCATAAATTTCCATCATTATCAAAAGTGGCAATACGATCTTTAATAGGAATAAAGGTTTCGTTTTTAGGATTGGTTACTTCAGAAACATAAGCGATGATGTTATTTTTTGAAGTCACGTCATTCCAAGATGGAAGTGGGTCTTGTTTTGTAACTGTTTCTGAAATTGTTGATTTCTCTTCTTTGTGATATTCACAAGAAATAAAAGTCAAACTGAAAATTACTAATACGATACTTATGTTTTTAATGTATTTCATGGTTATTATTTAATTAAAATTTTCTTCCTATTCCGAAGCCAATATTCCAAGAATTATAAGCATCTAATTTAAAATCGTTTGAGAAACTTGCTATAATTTCCCAATTATCATGTAGAATGAGATGTGAGTATTCGACTCCTGCTTTGATAAGAAATAAATTTTCTTCTTTAGAAAATTCTCCTCCAGCTCCTAAAACCAAACTGAAGTTTTTTATAGGTTTAAACATTCCCACAACCGCAGTTGCAAAAGGGGAACTTCGTTCTATTTCTGTCCCTTCATTATTTTCTATAATAAAACTTTCTACAATAATATCGTTATGTAATCCAATTGCCCATCGTTCAGTAACCTCGAAATTATAATCGATTCCCCAAGAAGGTACCGATATGCTTTTTTTTCCTTCTCCTTCAACAGTTTCAGCAATTTGAGTATGACTTATTAAAACTGCTATTGAATGTCTTTTTTCTGATTTTTCTTCACCTTCTTCATGTTTGGTTTCTTGTGCATTGGCAAAAGCTATGAATACGAAAAACAGGACACTAAGTAATGTTTTTTTCATTGTAATATCTATTATTTAGAAACCCAAAGTGGAATAATATTATTCCACTTTGGGTTTCTAAATTTTTATTATAAAAGTTAGTGACTTCCTGAAGCCTCCGTTAAAACTTTCATAGTATCACCTAAGTTAAAACTTGCAGCTTTCATTCTTGGAGGATATTCTTTAAATGTTCCAATAAACTTTCCTACATATTCTGTTGCAGGTAATAATAAGTAAACATGGTCTAAATACCAATCCCAATAAGTATTGGAAGTAACGGTTGCAAACTCATACGGGTCTCTTCTTAAATTATAAATCCAAGGAACTCTCATTGTTTCCATAGGTGTTGACCAAGTTAGCATTGTTCCTGCTTCGTTTTGCTTCATAAAAACAACTTTCCAATCATAATAACGTAGTGCCATTAATTCTCCATCATCAGAAAAATAGAATAATTCTTCTCTTGGTCCTTTCTTTTCTTTACCCGTTAAAAAAGGTAAAAAATTATACCCATCTAAATGGACTTTAAAGGTTTTACTTCCTGCTTTTTTTCCGCTTAAAAGTTCTTCTTTAACATTGTTATTTCCAGCAACAGCAAGGTAGGTTGGCAGCCAATCCATCCCCGACATAATTTCATTAGAAATTGATCCTGCTTCAATATGTCCAGGCCAACGCACCATAGATGGGGTTCTCCAACCACCTTCCCAGTTAGTGTTTTTTTCACCTCTAAAAGGATTTACACCTGCATCTGGCCACGTGTTTTTATGAGGCCCATTATCGGTTCCGTATTGTACAATTGTATTGTCTGCAACTCCTAATTCATCAAGTAAATCTAACAATTCACCCACATGCATATCGTGTTCTACCATACCATCTCCATATTCATTTTGTCCAGATAGTCCTCTGTGCTCTTCTTTTACGTGTGTTCTAAAATGCATACGTGTTCCGTTCCACCATACAAAAAATGGTTCTCCCGATTTAACAGCTTCCCGTATAAATTTTTTCGCAGCAGCAATAGTTTCATCATCTACAGATTCCATTCTCTTTTTAGTTAATGGCCCCGTATCCTCAATTTTTCCGTCTGCATAGGAGTGAATTACGCCTCTAGGTCCAAATCTTTTTGCAAAATTTGGATATTTAGCTGGGTCTGGATAATCTGGTAATTCTGGCTCTTCTTCTGCATTTAGATGATATAGGTTTCCGAAGAATTCATCAAAACCATGATTGGTGGGTAGATGTTCATCTCTATC
>JASFZG010000129.1:0-6695 GCA_046055745.1 Flavobacteriaceae bacterium
TGGGAGAACATCTCAATTAACAATTGTTCCTTTTTATGACCGTACTGAGCTGATTCAAGAAACATTAAACACGCTTGATGAAGCACTTTCAATGGAAATCATCATTACTATTTTGGTAATTGTATTGATGCTTTTCAACTTACGAGCTTCTATTTTAATTTCAGGATTATTACCAGTTGCAGTTTTAATGGTTTTTATCGCGATGCGAATGTTTAATGTTGATGCCAATATTGTGGCGCTTTCAGGAATTGCAATTGCTATTGGAACGATGGTAGATGTTGGTGTAATTCTTTCTGAAAATATTATTAGGCATATTGATGAGGAGAAAACAAAAGAAAGAGGAGAAAGAAAAGAGGAGAGAGAAGAGAAAACAGAGAATAGAAAAAAGAATATCAATCAGATAGTTTATGATGCGACCAAAGAAGTTTCCGGAGCGATTATCACTGCGGTAATGACGACTATTATTAGTTTTATTCCAGTGTTTACTATGATTGGTGCTGAAGGAAAATTATTCAGACCCTTAGCTTTTACCAAAACAATGGCTTTAACAGCCTCGTTAATTGTGGCGTTATTTTTAATTCCACCATTTGCTGCTTGGTTATTTGGTTGGAAATCACCTAAAAAGAAATTCGGATTTATACTAAATATATCAATGATTGCTGTAGGTGTTTTAGGAACCATAAGCGGTTATTATTTAGGATTAATTCTAATAGGTTTTGCTGTTTCAAGTCTTTTAAAATCAAAAGGAATTGTTGATGAAACCAAAGCAAACCTAATTAATATAATTCTGACAACAGTAGCCATCGTAATTCTGTTAAGTATTTACTGGCGTCCACTTGGAGTTGATTATTCCATTTTTTCAAATTTGATTTTTGTAAGTATTATTTGTTTCGGATTGCTAAGTATATTCACGCTTTTCAGAAAATATTATGTTAGAATTTTACAATGGGCATTGGCTAATAAAATTTTATTTCTGAGTTTCCCTGCATTGATAGTTTTCTTCGGAATTACAATAATGGGTAATACTGGTAAAGAATTTATGCCTGCTTTAGATGAAGGCTCATTTTTGTTAATGCCAACTTCATTGCCCCATTCTGGTGTTGCCGAAAATAAACGAGTTTTACAACAATTAGATATGGCAGTTGCCACTATTCCAGAAATTAAAACCGTGGTTGGAAAATCTGGTAGGGTGGAAAGTGCTCTGGATCCCGCTCCTTTATCGATGTATGAAAATGTAATTGTTTACAAACCTGAATATATTTTGAATGAAGACGGAAAACGAATGAAATTCAAAGTAAATGAGGATGATTTATTTGAAACAGTTTCAGGTAATTTTATAGCTTCAGGAACTAAAATAGATAGCAAAGAATTAATTGAAGATGAAGATGGAGAATACTACAGAAATTGGAGAAAACAGATTAAATCTCCAGACGATATTTGGGATGAAATAGTTAAGGTTACTAAAATACCTGGAGTGACTTCAGCGCCAAAATTACAACCCATTCAAACTCGTTTGGTAATGCTTCAAACAGGAATGCGTGCACCAATGGGAATTAAAGTAAAGGGTCAAAACCTAGCAGATATTGAAGCCTTTGGAATTAAATTAGAATCCATTCTTAAAAATGTTCCTGGAGTTAAAAAAGAAGCCGTTTTTGCCGACAGAATCGTAGGAAAGCCTTATTTGTTAATCGATATAGATAGAGAAAAATTAGCTAGATATGGCTTAGCAATTGAAGATGTACAAACCATTTTGGAAGTTGCTATTGGCGGAAAAGTTCTAACGCAAACCGTAGAAGGTAGAGAACGTTACGGAGTTCGAGTTCGGTATCCTAGAGAGTTGCGTACAAGCCCGAGTGACTTAGAAAAAATCTTTGTTCCTACTCCAAAAGGAAATCCAATTCCATTAAGTGAATTGGTCGAAATTAAATACGAGCAAGGACCACAAGTAATTAAAAGTGAAGATACCTTTTTAGTGGGTTATGTACTTTTCGATAAAGTTGATGATGAAGCTGAGGTTACTGTGGTGGAGAGAGCACAAGATGCAATTAATAGAGCGATTGAAAGGGGAGAAATTACAGTCCCAAAAGGAATTAATTACACATTTACGGGCACTTATGAAAATCAGTTAAGAGCAGAAAAAACGCTTTCAATTGTGGTTCCATTGGCCTTGATGGTTATCTTTTTAATTCTTTATTTTCAGTTTAAATCGGTGGCTACTTCATTGATGGTTTTCACAGGAATCGCAGTAGCATTTGCAGGAGGATTCATTATGATTTGGTTATATGGCGAGTCTTGGTTTTTAAATATTGATGTCTTCGGAATTAATTTACGAGAACTATTTCAGATGAATCCTATCAATTTAAGTGTTGCCGTTTGGGTCGGATTTATTGCGCTCTTCGGAATTGCAACCGACGATGGTGTTGTTATGGCAACATATCTTACACAAACCTTTGAAAGAAACACTCCTAAAACAAAACAAGAAATTAGAGCATCGATAGTTGAAGCAGGAGAAAAGCGAATTAGACCTTGTTTAATGACAACTGCAACGACCATCTTGGCATTATTACCCATTTTAACTTCTACTGGAAGAGGAAGTGATATAATGATTCCGATGGCAATTCCAAGTTTTGGAGGAATGTTAATTGCGTTAATTACGTTGTTTGTAGTTCCGGTGTTATTCAGTTGGAAAAAAGAACTTCAATTAAAATCAATCAATTAGAAAGTAAAATAAACGGTCGTTGAGCGGAGTCGAAACGATAAAAATAGTACTGATGAAAAACAAAACACTAATAACCCTAATTCTACTAATGTCAGCAATAACAAATGCTCAGACATTACAAGACTATTTAGAAATAGCCAAAGAGAATAGTTCGGAATTAAAAATTGATAATTACAATTACGAATTGGCGAAGGAAAAAGTAAATGAAGTTGGGAACAATACTAAGACTAGTTTCAATTTTGGATATTTTATTCAACGTCCAGAAACTCGAGTTGGATCTCAAGTGGCGATGGGTGGAATTCGTCAACAATTTCCTTGGTTTGGAACAAAGAATACCGAACGTGAAATGATTAATTCCTCCGCAGATGCACGGAAATACGATGTGGAGTTATCGGAAAGAGATTTGTTTTATAAAGTAAAAGAAGCTTATTATAATTTATATGAAAAGCAGACTATCACAGCGATTTTACTCGAAAACAAACAAATACTAATGACCTATGAAAATATGGCATTGGCAGCTCTTGAAAACAATAAGGCTTCATTTAGCGATGTGTCTATTATTAGAGTTCAGAAAAATGAATTACACAGTACTATTTTTCAGAATTATAATGACATAGAGGCATTGAGTAAAAACTTCAATCGTTTACTTCAACGAAATATTGATGAAATGATTAATATAAAAGACAGCCTAAATGTTACAGATATTTTAATAGGAAAAGCAACTGTAGATGAACATCCAAGTTTATATAAAATCGATCAAATAAATGAAACCTTGACTTTTGAAGATGAATTAATAGGAAAAGAAAACACGCCGACAATTGGCGTTGGACTGGATTATATCATCGTCAATGAAATTGAAAATGTGAATATTGTAGATAATGGGAAAGATATTATTCTTCCAACGGTTTCATTATCAATTCCCATTTTTAATAAGGACTATAAATCGAAAAGCAATCAGATTAGAATTAAGCAAGATCAGGTGATTTCAGAAAAAATCAATCAGAAACGATTGCTAGAAATGGCTTTGGAAGACGCATTGCTTTCATTTAATAATTCGGTTTTAAGTGTGGTTGCTGCACAAAAAAACAAAGAAGAGATTCAACACGCTATCAATATTAATCTAAAAGCTTATGAAACAGGAGTTTTAGATTATGAAAATATTGTTGGACTTCAGCTTCAAAAAATCAAGTATCAATTAATGGAAGTGGAAGCAACAAAAATGGCTTTTATCGCAAAAGCAACCACCGAATACCTTACAAACTAAAAAAACATAATTATGAAAAAATATATCACATACATAGGAGTTTTAGCCATTGGATTATTAATAGGGTGGCTTGCTTTTGGATCTACTTCAAAGGATGAATCACACGATCATTCAACTGAAACTACTGAAGAACACTGGACTTGCTCGATGCATCCACAAATAGATTTGCCAGAATTTGGTGCTTGTCCGATTTGCGGAATGGATTTAATCCCTAAAACTGCATCCGAAGAAGGATTAGCTTCAGATCAATTTAAAATGACTAAAAATGCTATGGCATTGGCGAATATTGAAACGATTGTTATAGGAAATAGTTCTGGGAATTCTAATAAATTAATTCTTTCAGGAAAAATTTCAGCCAATGATAAAAGAAGTGCTTTGCAAACGGCGCATTTTGGAGGGAGAATTGAGCAATTAAATTTTAAAACTGTGGGAGAGTTTGTTTCAAAAGGAGCTTTGCTAGCAACGATCTATTCTCCAGAATTGGTTACAGCGCAAAATGAATTAATTGAGGCTATTTCAATTAAAGAATCGCAGCCAGAACTTTACAAAGCTGTTCGTAATAAATTAAAATATTGGAAGGTATCTGAAAAACAAATTCAAAGTATCGAACAAACCAAAAAAGTACAGTCAAACTTTAAGATGTATGCGAATGTTTCGGGATATATTTCAGAAATATTTATTGAAGAAGGAAACCATGTAACAGAAGGATCACCATTATTTAATGTGACTAATTTAGGGACTGTTTGGGCAGATTTAGATGTGTATGAAAAGGATATTAAAAACATAAAATTAGGACAGATTATCGAAATTTATTTAAATGCATATTCAGATAAAATAATTACAGCAAAAATCGATTTTATAGATCCGATTTTAAACAATGCAACTCGTACTGTTTTAGTAAGGGCGACTTTAAATAATAAAGATAATTATTTAAAACCGGGAATGTTAATTACGAGTGAAATTGCGGTTAGTTCTAAAGTTGATAATTCGTCAATTATGGTTCCGAAAACAGCGGTAATGTGGACAGGTAAACGTTCGGTGGTGTATGTGAAAGCTTCAAAGTCAGAACCTGTTTTTGAAATGAGAGAAGTGAAATTGGGAAGTGATTCAGGAACTAATTATGAAGTGTTAGAAGGATTAAAAAGCGGTGAAGAAGTAGTGTTTAACGGAACATTTACAGTAGACGCCGCTGCTCAATTACAAGGAAAAGCGAGTATGATGAACCGAAGTGAAGCTAATTCCGAAGAAGAAACTACTAAAACATTGGATATTGATAAATCAGAAGTTAATGCTGAGTTTAAAAAGCAGCTGGGAGAAGCAGTTTCAGCATACATACAATTAAAAGATGCTTTGGTAGCAGACGATACTAATAATGGGCAAAAACAAGCAGAGAACCTTAATAGTTCTCTAAAAAATGTAGATATGTCTTTATTAAAAGGAGATGCTCATAACGAATGGATGCGAATTTTAAAACAAGTGAAATTTGCGGTTAAAGACATTTCAAATTCCGAAGATATTAAAGTACAACGAAATTCATTTTTGGTATTGGGGAAAAGCTTTTCAGAAGCTATAAAGACCTTTGGAATTGATTCAGGTAGCAAACCAATTTACCTTGAATTCTGTCCAATGGCAGACAATGACAAAGGAGGATATTGGCTAAGTTTTGAAAAAGAAATTAGAAACCCTTACTTCGGAAAAGCAATGATGAGTTGTGGAGAAGTGAAGGCAACATATTAATACAATAAATTTAAAATTAAAATCATGAAAACAACAAAATTTTTATTCGTAGCACTTGTAATAGGATTATTTACAGCTACAAACGTACAAGCACAAGATCACAAACACGGAAGTTCTGATAAGGAAACTACTGAAATGACAAAAGAAATGTATGTGTGTCCAATGCATGCAGATGAAAAAAGTGAAAAGCCAAGGAAATGTTCGCAATGTGGAATGGAAATGAAAAAAGGAGATATGAAGCATGGTAAAATGAATCATGGAAAGATGGATCATAGTAAAATGGACCACAGTAAAATGAAAAGTGATAGTAAAGAATCCATGAGTACAGATATGGCAGCTGTATATAGTTGTCCAATGAAATGTGAAGGAGACAAAACCTATGATAAAGCTGGAAAATGTCCAAAATGCGGTATGAGTTTAAATAAAGTAGAAGGAAAAAAAGAAAACAAAGAGCATAAGCATTAAAAATTTTAAGCCCTGCAATTAAGAGAAAGGATTGGGATGCCCATTCAAATTTAGTTACGACTAATTCTGATATCTTTTTCTTTCTCTTAGGCAGGCACAAATAATTGGCTAAAACAATATTATGAAACACACATATACAATTACCGGAATGACCTGCACAGGCTGTAAAGCTAATGTAGAAGGTGCCTTAGGGAATTTAAATGAAGTAACTGAAGTTTCAGCCGATTTAAAAAAAGAAGAAGTGATTGTTGAAATGACTTCACATATTTCTTTAGAAAAACTGCAAGAAACCTTGCTAAAAGCAGGATTGCATTATACGATTACAATGCCCGGTCACGAAAAAAACGCTGAAGTAAAAAAGTCAGTTGATGGGAACGGTGTTTTTTATTGTCCAATGCACTGTGAAGATGAAAAAACGTATGATTCACAAGTAGGTTGTCCGGTTTGTGGAATGGATTTGGTAGAGCAACCAAAAACCGAAGTAACAACACAATACACTTGCTCGATGCA
>JASFZG010000130.1:0-4315 GCA_046055745.1 Flavobacteriaceae bacterium
GTATCAAACTGATTTCTAATATATCCACTCAGTAAATTACTGGTTCCGCTTGAGTAATTCCAAGATTCATTTGGTGTTCCTGTCAATGGTTTTATTAATTGAGATTTAGTCATATCATCATCTAAAAACAACATTTCTGTTACATCACAGATTTTTGTATAATTTTCTTCCCACTCTAAACCACTATTCATATTTAACAGATGGGCAAGCGTAATATTTTTACGATCGTCGCCTTCCCATTCTTTAAATAAACTGGTCTGATTTACATCAACTTTTCTTTCTTTTTCAAGAGTTCCCAACACCGCACTTGTAATACTTTTAGCCATAGACCAGCCCAAAATCATGGAGTTTTTATTAAAACCTTGTGTGTATTGTTCGTTGATAATATGGTCTTTATAAATTACGATTACGGAACGTGTTTTTTGTTCATTTACTTCCGTATCTGTAAAAACTTTGGTTACCTTATTTCTTAACATTGGATAATCTACATTCTCAAAAATGGTGTCTTTTTCTGGAAGATTCCCTAGAGGGTAAGGAAGGTTAATAGGAGTTAAATCTCTTTTCGGTTTAGCATAAGAAATATCTTCTCTTTTTTTATCTGAAGGAATTAAAACCGCTCCAACACCTTCTCTATAAATTGCCCATCGTTTTTTCATCCCGAAGGCTTCTGCTTTTGCAGCATTATCGCCTTCTAGAAGCATCGTACTCGCCATTCCCATTGTTGGCTCTAAATTATCTTCTGCTTCGGTTTGTAGTTTTTCTCTTCCTGCAATAAAGAAATGAGAAGCTACACTTTTAGCAGCAAATCCACTCACAATATCTAATTTTGGATACGTAGTGTACGTAAAATATCCTCCAAACAGGAGCGCTAAAATAAAAGTATATTTCAATAATTTTTTCATAATAAAATTTATATTTTTTCTCCGTTCATTAATTTTTGAAAGAACTCTAAATACTTTGCTATATGAATTCCATCTGCCAAAGCGTGATGTACATAAACAGCGATATTCATTATTCTTTTATCTTCTTTCTGAAACATTTTACCAAAAGTAATTTTTGGGGCACTGTCTTCAAATTTATAATTTCTAGCGTGTGTTAATCCGGTAAAAGTATTCCAAGGAATGGAGGAATAATGAACCACATTTTTACGGGTAGCATTTTCATTTAATCGCAATCCTTCAGAATTTCTAACTCCTGTAATTTCTTCTTTTAAAGAAGTATTGAATATTTCAAAGTCTTTATGAAAAGGAACATAGGTAAACCCAAAGGTCTCATCTTCTCTTCCTATCGTTGTGGACACGTGAATCTCATCGTATATATTCACATTGTCTCCATCAATTCTATATCGCAATTCTTCTACAAGGTTGACTGCCAATATAGATTTATGAAGGTAATAAGCAAAAAAAGATTGTTTATTCTCTTTTGAAATTTGATACGCTTTGGTGCAATCAATTTCAGTAACTAACCCAAAAAAAGGTTCATCACATTGAGAAAAAAACTCAAAGTGTTCTCTTCGTTTCCAAGTAGATTTGTCAAGGATTTTCATTAATTACTTTACCAATTCTTTTTTATACTTTCCTTTACTTTTTCTAATCCTTACCGCAACTACCTTATATTCAGGACATTTAGCTTCGCTATCGTGAACATCGCCCGTAATATTATTAATCATTATATCTGGAAAGTGAAAAGTCGTACTTAAAACTCCTTGATTAACCTCATCGGTAATTCTTGCTTTTACATCTACTTTCCCTCTTGGAGATTCTATGCAAATAAAATCACCTTCATTGATTAATTTATCTTTTGCATCTTGTGGGTTAATTAACAAATAATCATCTTGTAAAATCTGTTCATTAGCCGTTCTACGTGTCATTGCACCACAATTATAATGTTCTAACTCCCGATTGGTCGTTAATATAAATGGATAGTCTTTTGCGTGAGATTGCAACTCTTGAGTTTCTTCCCAAGCGTGGAATTCGAAATAACCTTTTCCTCTTGAGAATTCCTCTGTATGAAGAATTTGTGTTTCCGTTCCATCTTTAGCTACAGGCCATTGCATTCCGTTTTTCCCAAGTTTATCCCAAGAAATTCCTGCGAAGAAAGGTACAATCTGATTGATTTCTTCCAACATTCCATCAGGAGTATAATCAGGTTGAGCGTAGCCCATTTTATTCATAATATCGACAATAATTTGCCCATCTGCTTTCGCTCCTTCTCGTGGCTCCACTACTTGACGAACCGCTTGTACTCTACGCTCTCCATTGGTAAAGGTTCCGCTTTTTTCTAGGAAAGAAGCTCCAGGTAAAATCACATCTGCATATTTTGCAGTTTCAGTCATAAAGAGTTCTTGCACTACCAATAAATCGGTTGCTTCTAATGCTTTAATTACTTTTTGTGTATTTGGGTCGGTTTGTACAATATCTTCACCAATTACCCATAATGCTCTTAACTTTCCATCGAGGGCCGCATCAAACATTTCTGGGATTTTATATCCTATTTCTTGAGGTACTTCTACTCCGTAAAATTCGTTGTATTTTTTGTTTACTTCATCGCTAGTTACATCTAAATAACCTGCTCCTTGATGTGGCTGAACGCCCATATCGGCAGATCCTTGAACATTATTTTGACCTCTCAACGGATTTACACCAACGCCTCTTCTACCAATATTTCCAGTAATTAATGCTAAATCTGCAATCTGAACTACGGTGAACGTTCCTTGTGAATGCTCCGTAACTCCCAATCCGTGAAAAGACATTGCATTTGGTGCCGAGGCATAAGCCATTGCCGCTTCCCGAACCAAATTACGATCTACTCCTGAAACTTTTTCAAGTTTATCTATATCTATTTTTAGGATTTCATTTTTGAATTCTTCAAATCCTTCTGTTCTATTTTTAATAAATTCTGAATCTGCTAATCCTTCCGAAATAATATAATAAAACATCATATTCAGTACCGCAACGTTAGTTCCTGGTCGCAATGCCAAATGATAAGTTGCGTATTTTGCCATTTCAGTACGGCGAGGATCAATCACAATAGAAACGTTATCTTGTTTCATTGCGAATTGTTTCAACTTCGCTCCTGTAACTGGATGTGCATCTGTCGGATTTGCGCCAATCACTAAAATACAATTGGTATCTTTTAAATCGTCAATGGAATTGGTTGCTGCTCCTGTTCCGAAGGTAGTCTGCATTCCTAAAGCAGTTGGCGAATGACAAACACGTGCACAACCGTCAATATTATTAGTTCCGATGACCGCTCTGATGAATTTTTGCATCAAATAATTCTCTTCATTAGTACATCTAGCTGAAGAAATTCCTGCGATAGAATCGGGTCCGAATTCGGTTTTATAAGAATTTAATTTAGTTGAAATATACTCATACGCTTCGTCCCAAGATACTTTTTCAAATTCACCATTTCTTTTAATCATTGGAGAATCTAAACGATCAGGATGATTGTAAAATTTAAAGGCATAACGCCCTTTCAAACAAGTATGACCTTCATTTACTTCCGCATCAAAAGGTGCCGTAATACTCATTATTTCACCATTACTAGTAGCTACATCTAGGTTACAACCCACACCACAATAGGTACAAATAGTTCTGGTAATTTCTTTTGAAGTAATAGATTTAGATTCAAATACATCTGAAATTGCCGAAGTAGGACAAGCTTGAGAACAAGCACCACAACTCACACAATCTGAATCCATAAAAGATTGATCGAAACCTTTAATAATATGGTTGTCAAACCCACGTCCTGCCATACTTAGCACAAACTGACCTTGAACCTCATCACAAGCACGAATACAACGATAACAATTAATGCATTTTGATAAATCTGAAGTCATATATGGATGCGTCAAATCTTTAGGAGTATCTAAATGATTGGCACCTTCAGGATAACGAACATCACGCAATCCTACCGTTGCAGCAACATCTTGTAATTCACAATTCCCACTAACTTCACAGGTTAAACATAATAATGGATGGTCTGAAATTACCAACTCAATAATATTCTTCCGAAGTTTTTTAATATTTGGAGTATCTGGATATATATACTGACCTTCTCCAATAGGCGAATGACAAGAAGCCATTGCTTTGGTTTTTCCATCTTCTTCCAAGGCTACATCTACACTACAAACACGACAAGAACCAAATGGATCTAGGTTTGGTGCATCACATAAAGTAGGAACTGGTTTTTCGCCTTTATGTCGTTTTAAAAACGATAAAATGGTCTCTCCTTGCTCGATTGGGTAGGGTTTATTATCTATATATGCTACTTTCATAAATTCTGTTTTAAACTTTGATCTGTGATACTATTT
>JASFZG010000131.1:0-7548 GCA_046055745.1 Flavobacteriaceae bacterium
GTTAAATCGTTTTCTAAAGTAGAATGTGATTGAATCTGACTAAAACCACAATGATGATTTGTTAAAACTAAGCCTTTTGGAGAAATTATTTCACTGGTACAACCGCCATTAAAATGACCGATGGCATCTTTTAAACTAGATTGATTTACACTATAAATATCTTCAGCAGAAAGTTTACTTCCTAAGGAAGTCATTTCTTGTTCATTCATTCCTTCAAGAAGCGATGGAATCCACATTCCTCCTTGTTGAGCTGTTAACTGAAAAGTGATAAAAATGAATAATAATTTTAAGGATTTCATAGCATATTGTTTGATATTCAAAGATATAAAAGGTATTCTTAAAATTGCGTGTATTTAACTACTTTTACTAAATGAGAGATGCATTAAAAGTCACCATTATTCAATCACCACTTTTTTGGGAAAACCCCGAAGCCAATAGAAAGCTGTTTTCTGAAAAAATAAGTAGGATTAAAGAAGAAACAAATTTAATTATCCTTCCTGAAATGTTCACCACTGGGTTTACCATGAATACTTCAGAATTAGCGGAAAAAGAAAATGGAGATACCTTAAAATGGATGCAATTGGAAGCTAATAAGAAAGATTGTGCTATTATGGGAAGTGTGATAATTTTAGATAATAACAACTATTATAATCGTTTGTTTTTTGTGTTCCCTGATGGAGAATATAAAACCTATAACAAGCGGCATACTTTTACATTGGCAGGAGAAGACAAAACATATAAAGCAGGCAGCGAACAGGTGCTAATCGATTATTTAGGTTGGAAAATCTATCCGTTGATTTGTTATGATTTACGTTTCCCAGTTTGGGCTCGAAACACTCAAAATTACGATCTACTACTTTATGTTGCCAATTGGCCAGAAAGGAGAATTACTGCTTGGGATACACTTTTAAAAGCACGAGCAATCGAAAATATGACTTATTGTATTGGTGTTAATAGAATAGGAGCAGATGGTAACGGACATAAATACTCGGGACATTCAGCAGTATATGATATGTTGGGAGAACAAATCTCAAATTCAAATTATGAAGAAGATTTTACTGAAACCATTACCCTTCAGAAATTCCATATTAAAACCAACAGAAAGCATCTTCAGTTTTTAAATGATCGTGATGATTTTAATCTAAAATAAAGGTTTCAATTAAACTCCAATTGGCTCTAGCTTCAAGGGTTTTTGGATAATAAATAACTGTTTCGGGTTGTAGTTTTGATAGGTAATTTCCAGT
This sequence comes from Flavobacteriaceae bacterium, assembly GCA_046055745.1. Taxonomy (GTDB): domain Bacteria; phylum Bacteroidota; class Bacteroidia; order Flavobacteriales; family Flavobacteriaceae; genus Marifrigoribacter. The sequence continues at coordinate 1,245 of JASFZG010000131.1, forward strand.
ATCCCAAATCTTGTTTTTATTCTCATCGTAAATAATTCGAATATTATAATCACCAGGGTTTATATATTCGAAACTTGCGGTATTGGTTTCGGTTAGATACTCTTCAAAAATAACGTTAAACTTAGAATCTACTAACTGAACAATAATTGGATGACTTTTTAGATTTGTAAAAGTAATGTCTAAAGTGGCGTATTCAGAAAGTTCTTTGGTTCTAACTCTTGATATTATGGTGTCGTTAGTATTCTCAAAAAAATCTGTAATGGCACCTGGGTATAATTGAATAGTATAAGATTCATTGTCTTTTATAGGAAATTCTAAAGAAGCAATATTGTATTTCTTATCAATCCTACCAATAACAGGAATTCCCAAAGAATCTTGATTTATAATATTAATTTTTTCAGTATTTATACCAATTAAAGGTGTGTTTGTAGTGAATTTTAAGGTGTCTTTTGGAGTTAAAATCCCAGAATTAATAGATTTAACTTTTAATGTATCTGTATATAAATCTCGCATACGAGTGACTAAAGTATCTAAATAAACTTCGGTTTTCGCAGTAAAAACTAAAGAGTCATTTTCTAGAGTAGGCTTAAACCAATAATGTAATGTATCGGTTTTAGAGTCTTTAATAATGGTGCTTTTAAAGTCTGATGGAACCTTAGATTTTAATTCAATTTCTAAATCATTTCCTTTTCCTTCATAGCCAAAAATGATATGATTTTTACCTTCATGTTTTGGTTTTGCAATGTAATATTCAGGTATTTCTTTAAATAAAGAAATGGTGTATGAACTATCTGTAGGTATTGAAATTAAATCTTTAATAAAGCCAATTTTATCGTATTGGGGTTGAAAAATATAATCCTTTGTTTTTTCTTTTAAGGCAACCAATAAATAGGTTCCTTCTTTTAAATTAGAGAGTTCAAAATCTTGAGAATCCTCGGCTGTAGTAGTTATATATGTTGGCTTTTCATTATAAATAATAGAATCATTAAAAGTCTCATTTACCTCGTAAAGCATTACGGTCGTTTGACCTTCAGGTTTTAAAAGTAAGGCGTCTTTTATGGTTCCTTTAAGTTTTAAACTATCAATATAACTTCCTGTAGAAAATATATATTTGAAATACTTAAAGGCATTTTCCTCGTTATTGTCAACGATACTTTTCCCAAAATTAAACGAGTAAGTTGTATTTTCTTTTAAAGTGTCTTTGATTTTTATTTTAATGAATTTTCCGGTACTCAGCGGTGTAATACTAGGGAGATTTTTTAAAGGAGGAGAGATAATTAATTCTTTACTTAAATCTTTCAATTTAATGTATTCGTCAAAGTAGATTTTAATCTCATTTTCATCAAAATTAATACTGTAATTTTCAGGTTTACTGCGAACTATTATTGGAGGAATTGAATCCTTTTTGCCACCAGAAGGTTTTCCACGTTTAGCACAATCTACAAAGGAAAGTGAAAATAATAAGAGAATAGGAATGTAAAGTAAACGATGCTTCATAAGTACAAAAATAGACAAACTTTTTTAAGCTATAGCAATTGTGGCAAGACTTAGTTTTACATCTTTATTTTTAAGTAATTGAAGCGCACAATTTTCAAGAGTAGCACCTGTAGTTACGATGTCATCTACTAATAATATGTGTTTATTTTTGATGGATTCTGAATGTTGAATTGTGAAAATTTCTTCCGATTGAAAACGAGAAAAACGATGTTTAAAAACTTGAGATTTTGTTTTTGAAACTTTAATTAAGATATCATCTTTATATGGAATCCCTAATGATTTTGCAATTTCAACCCCAAAACCCTCCACTTGATTATAACCTCTTTTTTTAAGCTTTTGTTTATGTAGTGGAACAGGAATTACTAAATCGATCTGTTGATATTTTGAGTTTTCAGCGAGTTCTTCACCAAGCCATTTCCCAAAAAAAGAACTTATTTTTTCCTTTCCTCGATATTTCAGATTATGCAATAGCTCTTGGGTAATTCCTCGTTTCTGAAATTTAATAAGTGCTGTGGCTTCTTCTATTGGAAACTTTCCGTAGAAAATATTTTTCATAGTTTGGTTTTGGGTTGCATGATGACAAGCTAATGGTAGGTTGTGCCTGCATTGAGTACATAAAATTTCTTCAGATTTTAACAAAACGGATTTACAGCCTTCACAAACTTTTGGAAATAAAAGATTTAGCATAAATTATATAATTTCAGTTATTTTTTGCGTTATACAAGTTACACGTAGTAACTTAGCTAAAAATTAACACTAAATAAAAAACCATGAGTACAGAGGAGAACAACAACAAATTTAAAATAATAGTAGGAATCTTAACACTATTATTAATCGTATTGGCTGTTTATACAGTAACTTTATATAACGATAATAAAGATACGGTAACTATTTTAGAAGACCAAAAATCTGATATCGAGTCTGAATTAAAAGAATTAAGTGACACCTATACAGAAATGCTTCAGGACAATGAAATTAAAGATAAAGACTTGGTAGATGCAAGAAATCGTATAAATATTCTTTTAGATTCAGTAAAAGATGCAAAAGCAAACGTTGCATTATTAAGACGTTATAAATCTGAAATAGGAAGATTAAAGACAGAAAGAACTTTACTATTTAAAAAAGCAGACAGCTTGATCGCAGTTAATAAATTAATTGTAGCAGAAAGAGATAATGCGTTTTTAGAGCTAGATGAAAGTAATAAAGTAATTGATTCGGTTTCTGGAGAAAATACTGCGTTAGCAGAAAAAATCAAACAAGGATCTGTTGTTCATGCGGTAGACTTAACAGGTTCTGCAGTAATTATTAAGAAAAGCGGAAAAATTGTGGATACTAAAAAATCAAAAAGAGCCGATAAAATTAGAACTTGTTTTGCTTTAACACCAAATGCACTTGCTGAAAAAGGAGATAGAACCTTGTACATTCAAGTTATAAATCCTAAAAATAATTTATTAGGCGAAAAAGGAGAATTACAGTTTGAAAACGGAACACTTAATTACAGTACAAGTACAAAAGTATTTTACGAAAATGAGGAACTTGATGTTTGTGCAATGGTAAATGCTAGTGAAGAAGATTTAATAGGAGGGACTTATACCATTAACGTTTTTGATGGTTCAAATTTAGTTGCTACTTCTAAAATGACATTGAAATAATAATTAATCTAAATTATTTGAAACCGTTACGAGCTAATCGTAACGGTTTTTTTATTTTTGCGCTATGGCAAACGAAGATTTATTTAAAAAGGTAATATCACACGCAAAGGAATATGGATATATTTTTGCGTCTAGTGAAATTTACGACGGACTTAGTGCCGTGTACGATTACGCCCAAAATGGCGTAGAATTAAAAAAGAATATTCGCGAATATTGGTGGCGAAGTATGGTGTTTATGCACCAGAATATTGTAGGTATAGATGCTGCAATATTAATGCATCCAACAACTTGGAAGGCTTCAGGGCACGTTGATGCATTTAACGACCCGTTGATTGATAATAAGGATTCAAAAAAGAGATATCGTGCCGATGTTTTAATTGAAGACTACTGCGAAAAACTAAATATCAAAGCTCAAAAAGAAATTACCAAAGCAAAAAAACGTTTTGGCGAAAGCTTTAATGAAGAAGAATTTGTTACTACTAATCCAAGAGTGGTAAAATATTTTTCTCAGAAAAAAGAAATTTTGGAACGCATGGCAAGATCTTTAGATGCTGAAGATTTAGCTGATGTTAAATTGCTAATTGAAGAATTAGGAATAGCAGACCCATTAACAGGTTCAAAAAACTGGACAGATGTAAAGCAGTTCAACTTAATGTTTGGCACCAAATTAGGAGCTTCAGCAGAAAGTGCGATGGATTTATACTTACGCCCAGAAACTGCTCAAGGGATATTTGTAAATTTTTTAAATGTTCAGAAAACGGGTCGAATGAAAATTCCGTTTGGGATTGCTCAAACCGGTAAAGCTTTTAGAAACGAAATCGTTGCAAGACAGTTCATTTTTAGAATGCGTGAGTTTGAACAAATGGAAATGCAATATTTTGTAAAGCCAGGCGAAGAAATGAAATGGTACGAATACTGGAAAGAAACCAGATTAAAATGGCATATGTCTTTAGGTTTAGGAGAAGAAAATTACCGTTTCCACGATCATGAAAAAATGGCACATTATGCCAATGCAGCAACAGATATAGAATTTAATTTTCCATTTGGTTTTAAAGAATTAGAAGGGATTCATTCTCGTACCGATTTTGATTTAAAAGCTCATGAAGAACATTCGGGTAAAAAGCTTCAGTTTTTTGACCACGAAACCAATAAAAATTACACTCCTTATGTAGTGGAAACTTCGATTGGTTTAGACAGAATGTTTTTAGCAATATTCAGTAATTCATTAAAAACGGAAGAATTAGAAGACGGAAGCTCTAGAGTAGTTTTAAAACTTCCTTCAATTTTAGCACCTATAAAAGCTGCTGTTTTTCCATTAGTTAAAAAAGATGGATTGCAAGAAATTGCCAAAGAAATCATAGAAGAGTTACAATGGGAATACAACGTGATTTATGATGAAAAAGATGCAGTAGGAAGGCGTTATCGTCGTCAAGATGCTGTAGGTACACCGTTTTGTATTACCGTAGATCATCAAACTAAAGAAGATCAAACGGTAACTATTCGTCATAGAGATACGATGAAACAAGAACGAATTGCTATTTCAGAAATTTCAGATAAAATTAAAAACTCTATTTCTTATAAAGAGTGGTTGAGTTAAGCCTTTAAATTTTATCGTTTAAATTAAAATTCCTTTTTCAATCTTTACTTTAAGATTGAAAAAGGAATTTTTTTTATGCAACAACTTTATTAGAAGAGCTCTTCCAACTATGTATTTTTAATTTAATCTTATGGGTAATAAAAAACAGAACTGGGACTATAATTAAAGTTAGGAAAGTTGCGACAAATAATCCATAGATTACCGTCCAAGCTAATGGCCCCCAGAAAATAACATTATCACCTCCCACATAAATGTTTGGATTAAAATCACTAAACAAGGTAAAGAAATTAATATTGAAACCTATTGCTAATGGTATAAGCCCTAAAATGGTTGTAATGGCTGTTAATAGTACTGGCCGTAACCGTGCTCTTCCTCCTTCAACAATCGATTCTTTTACATCATCTACAGAAAGCAAATCATCATCGTTCATTTCTTTTAAAATCATTTTACGATCAATCAATAATTGTGTATAATCTAAAAGTACCACACCGTTATTTACTACAATTCCTGCGAGGGAAATAATTCCCATCATTGTCATCATAATCACAAAAGCACTTCCTGTAATTACTATCCCGCCAAATACTCCAATTAAACTTAAGAAAATTGCCAACATAATAATTGCCGGTTTTGAAACGGAATTAAACTGAAATATTAATATTAAGAAAATTAATCCCAGTCCAGAGAAAAATGCACCCATTAGAAAGGCCATTTGCTTGTTTTGTTCTTCAATTTGTCCAGTATAATCTATTTTAATATCGCTTGGTAGTTTTTTGAAATTTTTCATTTCATTTTGAATATGAGAAACCACTACTCCTGCATCTGTATGTCCTGGAGCTAATGCAGAATACACAGTTACCACCCTTTTAACGTCTTTATGTTTAATAGCGCTAAAGCCTGAATTGTTTTTCTGTTTCGCAATTACCGAAACAGGAATCTCTTTAATTTTCCCTGAAGATTGCTCTCTAAAAATTATTTTTTGATCAAACAGTGCATTAGTATTATATCTATCTTCTTTATTAAAACGTACATAAATATCATAATCCTCTCCATCTTCTTTATAAACACCAGCCTTTGAACCGAAAATAGAATTACGTAATAATTGTCCAACTTGACCTGTACTAACTCCTAATTCTCCTGCTTTTTGACGATCTATTTCAACTTGCATAGAAGGTTTAGACTTATTAACGTCTATCTTCAATTCATCAATACCAGCAATGTTTTTTGAATTGATAAACTCTCGCATCGACTCGGCAATCAAAATTAATTCTGAATAATCATTTCCTTCAATTTCTATGTTTATTGGAGGCCCTGCTGGAGGTCCATTTTGATCTTTTTCAACAGAAATTAATACTCCTGGGAAAATCCCTACCAAAGCCTCTTGTACTTTTTGACGAAGCACTTCACTGTCTGCACCTTTTCGATATTTGTACTCCCTCATAGAAGCGGTTATTTTTCCACGGTGTGGCATTTCGGCAGTTGAACCACTATCTGTTTGTGGGTTTCCTGCACCTTCACCTACTTGTGAAACCACACTTTCTACCAAGAAATTATAGCCATT
>JASFZG010000132.1:0-3873 GCA_046055745.1 Flavobacteriaceae bacterium
GAGGTGAATTGGTAGGAATTAACACAGCTATTACTTCTGAAACTGGATCTTACGTAGGTTATTCATTCGCAGTTCCATCCAACAATGCACGAAAAGTAGTAGAAGATATTATGGAATACGGAAATGTGCAACGTGGTATATTAGGAATTACCGGAGGAAATTTAAATAGTAATATCGCTAACCAATTAGGAATTGACGAAACCGAAGGTGTTTATGTAGATGGAGTAGAATCTGGAAGTGGAGCCGATAAGGGAGGAATTGAAAAAGGTGATATCATTAAAGAAATCGACGGGCTTAAAATTGAGAAGTTTTCAGATTTAGCAGGTTATTTAGGTTCCAAACACCCTAATGACACCGTACAAGTTACCGTACTAAGAGATGGATCAAATAAAACAGTTCCGGTAACTTTGGTAAAATTAAACACCTATGAAATTGAATATCTAGGTTTGGAAATCAGAAATAGCAATCTTTCCGAGTTAAATAATTACGGAGTTAAACACGGTGTAAAAGTAAGCAGGGCTTTAAATAAAACCATGAAAAGTTATGGCTTGGAAGGAATTATTATTTTAAAGCTAAATGACAATTCTATTTCATCAATCGAAGACGTAAAACAAATTATGAATCAACGTAATTATAACGAGCCCGTAAAAATGACATTTGCTAGTAAAGATGGAGAGGTAAATACTTTTATTTTTAGGTAAGTTTGAAGTTTTAGACACTTTCCTAGAAACCCTTCTAATTATTTGATTATTGGTAGGGTTTTTATTTTACTGAAAGCAAAATTAGACGTTTTATATCTGTATTGGGAATTGCTTTATTAACGGTTTGGCTATGCCCAGTAAGGGGTTTCGAAGCACTTCCGTTTCAATTTATTACTAATTTTAATTATTTCTATTATTTTTAATAAACCACTAAAGCCCTTATTGGGTATAGCCGTCCTAAGTTTTCGTTTTTTCTATTCATCATTTAATATACCCAATTCTTTAAGTTTATTCACCTTTTCCATTTTTAAACTTTTTGTTTTGTAATTGGCTCTCTGTTGATTAATCCAATCAGATATTTCTTTATCAAACTCTGGTGTGATTGGTTGATCTCCAAACTCTTCTCGAAATAATTCAATAATTTCTATAAATTCATCCCATATCTTTCGCTTGTTGCTTCTTTTTGGAAGTCTTATGTTTAATTTTTCTAATTCTTTTTTTTGTTCATCTTTCAAGCGTCCATATCGAAAAGTTCTTTTTTGGTTATGAAGCCATTTTGCTAACTTAGGATATTCTTTGTTGTCTTTTTTTAAATCAGGGTTATTTAGTTTTTTTAATTTTTCTAAATTATTGAACCAATTTAGTGTAATGTGACCTTCTTTCTCTTTTTTACTTTTAGTTCCAATTTCAAAGAAACCAATTTTGTGTAATTTTTCTATTTTCCAATCTTGTTTTGTTCCCTTAGTCTTTAGTCGATAAACATAATTACCAAGATTTGGATTAGGTTTGTAATTTGAAGAAATATTAAAATCTCCAAATTCATTTTTATAATCTAATAGTTCCTTTATTAGTTTTTCAAAATTGAATACGTCCATATCCCAAACAACTCTCATATCTTCTAAAAGTTCTATTCTGTCTTTGGTTAGAAACTTTCGTTTCCTTTTGTAGGAAGTTCTTTGGTCATTTAGCCATTTTCCAAGCCCTTGGTATTTAGGATTCTTTAAAGTTTGAGAAACATTACAATCGCCAAATTCTGATTTATAATCTTCTAATAATGCAAGTTTTTCTAACCAATCATCTGCTTTGTTCAAATTTCTAATACCAGTCATTACCCATTGAAAACCTATATTTTCAAGTTTTTCAATTTGCCAATCTTTTAATTTGTTGTTTTTATATTTCCCTCGTTCTAATGCAACCCAGTTTGAAATATAAAAAAGAGGATGTTTATTATCTTTATATCTTTTAATATTGCTAGCTCCAGTTTTTTTATAAATTTCAAGTAATTGGTTATAACTATCTAACCATTTTCTTTCCCAGTATAAATCGTGAGCATCTCCAAAATAGAAATCTATAGTTTTTAATTTCTCTAAATGTTCTTTAGGCAATATACCTGCCTCAAATAATAATTTTTGCTTTCTATACCAGCCGTAAAGTGTTCTGTCTTTATAATTTCTTGAGACTGTACAATGCTCATTTTCAAGTTGAAATTGTTGCATTTTTTTAAACATAAAATTCCATTTTGCTAAATAATCCTCTGTTATTTTTAGGATTGCTTTATATTTTTTTGATTGTCTTTTTTCTGTGATTTCGATATTACCTAAATCAGTAATTTTCGGGTTTTTATTTCTCTTTTTTGAATTATCGTGAATATTTGAATTGTAGTCAGAGTTTTCTGAGAACTTTTCAGATGATACTTTTTCTTCTAATATAAGTTGCTCCAAATATTCAACAGTTAAAAGTTCAATATTTGGGTCTGAAAAGTCTAACAACGAAGAATAAAATTCCTTCAATTGATTAAGAATTTTAAGACCACTTTTATCATTATTAGTGAAATCTAAAAGAATTGAAGATTCAACATTATAAAAAAGTCCAGATTTTGTTAGATTGGATGAGCCAATTATAATCCTATTTTTTTCTCCCTCGAACAAATATATTTTTGGGTGGTAAATATAACTTTCAGAATAATACACATAAGTTTCTGTATCTAATTCAAGAAGCAATTCAAGGGCTTCTTGTGAAGTCACTCTCTCATCAATGCCTACATAAAAAGTTACATTTCTATTTTCTTCTCTTGCTCTTTTTATGAATGGTTTTAAATAATCTAAACCAGGTTTTCTAAGAAAAGCAACAAAAATAGTTATTTGAGTAAATGAATTATTTTTTATAGCAGAACAGACGTGATTTCCACACGTTTCATCATCTTCGAGATGCAAACCTTGTCCAAGAAATTCTACTATCATTCTATTACGGATTTTTCCTTAAATGAAACACAACGAAAGTATATCAGCAGTTTACTAATTAAATTGACTGATATACACAGTTGTAAAGTTAGACTAAAAAAACAGAAAGTCAATTAGAATTAATAAAAACAACAAATAAGCAAAGATTTCATTTATTCCTTTTACACAAATAACACAAGCCTTTTTATTTTGTTAAATTATATTCTAAAACTCTATAAAAGAAGTATTTTTGCACAGAATTTATCTCGATGATTTTCGGGATTTTAAAACCAAAAAATTATGAGTTTTGTTGACGTTTATGAGAAAGAACTGTCTTTTCAAACCGACCGCCGTAAAGCAACGGTAGAATTTATTAAAACGATAAGCGATTTATGGTACGATAAGTCCATAGAATTGGTGCTTTTCAGAAACCAATTAATCGACCGTAGTGTGAGTGATATTTTAAATCTTCACAAATACGCAAAAGAGTTTGTACAAAAACCGATTTCAATTTTCGATACGGTTGAAATTGCACAAGCTATCAAAACCCTAGATTTACCACCTTCAAAATTGGATATTGGTAAACTTACTTATGAGTATCATTTAGAAGAAGGTAAATACGAAGATGCTTTGGCTTTTGTTTCTGATAAATTAAGTGAAGCAAAAAAATTCAATAACATCACTCCTAAAGATGTGGTTTTATATGGCTTCGGAAGAATTGGTCGTTTACTAGCTAGAGAGCTAATGAACAAAGCCGGTAAAGGAAGTCAGATGCGTCTTAGAGCCATCGTAACTCGTGGAAAAATTGACAAAACAGTTCTTGAAAAAAGAGCTTCATTACTTCAAATGGATTCTGTTCACGGTGATTTTAACGGAACCGTTTCTATAGACGAAGAAAATCAAGCGTTAATCATCAACGGAACTACTGTTTATATCATTTCAGCAAACGCTCC
>JASFZG010000133.1:0-18293 GCA_046055745.1 Flavobacteriaceae bacterium
TATAGTTATGGTTTGTTGGGTGCCAAAATTGCCTGTACCGTCATTTTCATACCAAGCAATGCGGTCATCATTTTGTGAAACGGAAAGCACATCCAAATCGCCATCTCCATCCAAATCTGCCGTACTTACACTTCTAGCCCCATCGACTATTGTCGTTATGGTTTGTTGACTACCAAAATTTCCTGTGCCATCATTTTCATACCAAGCGATACGGTTATCAAAAAATGAAGCCGAAAGCACATCCAAATCGCCATCTCCATCCAAGTCTGCTGTGCTTACACTCACAGCACCATTGGCTAGTATAGTTATGGTTTGTTGGACACCAAAATTGCCTGTACCATCATTTGCATACCAAGCAATACGGTCGTCATTAACTGAAGCCGAAAGCATATCCAAATCCCCATCGCCATCCAAGTCTGCCGTGCTTACATCAAAAGCCCTATCGGCTGCTGTAGTTATGGTGTTTTGGCCATTGGGGAATTCTCCTGGGCTATCGGGGCTTACGGCAGCTGTAAATTGCAATACTACCGCTTTGCTAAGCGTTTCTCCACCTGTACTTTGTACGTTAGTAGTTACTAGGGTACTTATAAGTTCTCCAGGGAAAAAATCACGCGTTGGGTTAATACTTGCCATTGCTCCTGTTACCGAAGGCGTTGGAAAAGTTATGGGTAGTCCTTGGTTTCCAAAAACACTTAAACTTGTAGCGCTCACACTTGCTGGAGCAAGGTCTTTATTAAAATTAAGAGTAATGTCTGTGTTGATAGGTATATTTGTAGCATTTGCAGAAGGTGTAGTGGTTACTAGCGTAAAAGGAATTCTATTTTCATACCAAGCAATACGGGCATCCAAAAATGAAGCCGAAAGCACATCCAAATCTCCATCACCATCCAAGTCTGCCGTACTTACACTCACAGGGCCATTGGCTGCTGTGCTTATGGTTTGTTGGGTACCAAAATTACCTGTGCCATCATTTTCATACCAAGCAATACGGTCATCAAGAAATGAAGCCGAAAGCACGTCCAAATCCCCATCGCCATCCAAGTCTGCCGTGCTTACACTCGCAGCACCATCGGCTAGGGTACTTATGGTTTGTTGGGTGCCAAAATTGCCATTACCATCATTTTCATACCAAGCAATACGGTCATCATTAAATGAAACCGAAAGCACATCTAAATCTCCATCGCCATCCAAGTCTGCCGTACTTACACTTCTTGCTCCATTGGCTGCTGTAGTTATGGTTTGTTGGGTGCCAAAATTGCCATTACCATCATTTTCATACCAAGCAATACGGGCATCATTTTCTGAAGCCGAAAGCACATCTAAATCCCCATCGCCATCCAAATCTGCTGTGCTTACACTTCGAGCCGCAATGGCTGCTGTAGTTATGGTTTGTTGTACACCAAAATTGCCATTGCCATCATTTTCATGCCAAGCAATACGATTATCAAGAATTGAAGCCGAAAGTACATCCAAATCCCCATCGCCATCCAAGTCTGCCGTACTTACACTCACAGCAGCAATGGCTGCTGTAGTTATGGTTTGTTGGCTACCAAAATGACCTGTACCATCATTTTCATACCAAGCAATACGATTATCATGAATTGAAGCCGAAAGCACATCTAAATCCCCATCGCCATCCAAGTCTGCCGTGCTTACATCAAAAGCCCCATCGGCTGCTGTAGTTATGGTTTGTCGGACACCAAAATTGCCATTACCATCATTTTCATACCAAGCAATACGGTCATCATCTTCTGAAGCCGAAAGCACATCTAAATCCCCATCGCCATCCAAGTCTGCCGTACTTACACTTCGAGCCCCATTGACTGCTGTAGTTATGGTGTTTTGTCCATTGGGGAATATTGTTTGTGCATTTATTGTTATGCATACGGTTACCATAAAAAATAGTGTTGTTAAGTGTTTTTTCATGTGTCTTTATTTTTTGTTATTATGCCTATCAATATGAGGTTAAAAGAGTATCTGATTTTTTAAAACATTGATGTTCTATGTGTCAATATAGTATTTTTATTAATTGTTAAAAGTACTTTCCTACGCTATAATTATAATTAAAGGTTAATTTGTTGTTTTTAATTAAGTAAAATTAATTAGAATCAATGTTTTATGAAATACGTAAACTTACGTAGTAAAAAAATCTTGGTTTTGACTAATCCAAATAAGTAATGCGTTTTGTGTAGAATTTATCTTAAGTTTTTTAATAATATTACTGCGGTGTTTCTCTACAGTTCTTGAAGAACAGTCTCTAAAACCTGCAATTTGAGGAGAAGAATACCCTTCTTTTATTAATTTAATAATTTGCAATTCTGTGTTTGTTAACCTTGATAGGTCGACTTCTTTTGCTATTTGAGATTGAGAATTAGTCATTCCCAAAATTATATAGAAGTGCTATTTTAGGCAATACGTAAACCTACGTAGCTTAAAAAAATGTAAGATCGATTTGCTTATAGAATTAAGAAAAAAGACTTGATTATAAAATTAAGGAAGCTAAAAAAATCGTTAAAGTATTTATAGATAGTATAAATATGCTAGGAGTGTTTTAATTTTAACTACTAAAAAATTGCGGGTTTTTTTGAACCCAAAGAAGTAATGCATTTTGTGAGGAAGGGATTCCTAATTTTTTAATAATATTACTGCGATGCTTTTCTACGGTTCGTTTTGAAACAAATAAGGTTTCGGCAATTTGAGAAGAAGATTGATTTTTTGCCAAATATTTTAATATTTTCATTTCGGTGACGGTGAGGTTTTCGACCGAATTTGTTGGGTCTCCTAAATGAATGTTCTCATTTAAATTTATACTAATATAAGTGTTCCCTTTTGCAATTTCTTGAACGCAAATTTCTAACTCTTCCATTGCATCATTTTTTAAAATATAACCACAAATAGAAACACCAATTTCTCTAATAATTGCTTCTTGTTTATAAAGAGTTAAGATGATTATTTTTGTTTCAATCCCTTTTTTTAGGCATAATTTTGCAATTTCAATTCCGTTGTATTTAGGCATATCAAAATCTAAAATTGCGATGTCTGGCTCGTGTTTAATGATTTGATTATAAGCATCATTTCCATCTTGAGCAGTAGCAACAACGCTAAATCCAAGTGTTTTTAAGTACTGCTCCGTTCCATTTAATAATAAAGGATGGTCATCTGCTAATACAATTGAAACGCTCATAGTTTATCAATTTTAATGATTACTTGTGTCCCTTTTTTTACTTCAGAAGTGATGCTAAAACCAGCTTCAATAAATCGTGCTCGTTCTTCTAAAGTTTTCATTCCTAGGCTTTTATTTTTCTCTTTTTCAAGGGAAACATCAAAGCCTTTCCCGTTGTCTTTTAACTGAAATACAATTTGTTTGTTTTCTTTCAATACTGAAAGATTACAGCCGGTTGCACCCGAATGCTTCTCCACATTACTCATACATTCTTGAAGCATTCTAAATATAAATATTTCTTTTTCTTTTGGAATCATTCCCGAAATATCTTCAATTTCTGAAGAATAAAAAATGCCTGAGCTTTTCTGAAATGCCGATACCATATCTTCAAGAGAAGTCACCAATCCTACTTTTTCAAACTGAAATGGATGTAAACTATGCGACATTTCGCGAACTTCTTGTATGGTTTCGTCTAATAGGCTGGATTCGTCTGTCTGTTTGTTTTCTTTTAAAAAAAGACTATTTTTTAATATCAATAATTTTTGTCCGACGCTATCGTGCAGCTCGTGAGCAACTCTGGAGCGTTCCGTTTCTTGTGTGTTTACAATCTGTTCGGTAAATTTCTTTTGATCTAATTGCCTTCTTTTAGCGGTGTTTCTAGAACGAATCAATACTATAAATCCAAAAACAGAAAGAAGTCCAATTCCTCCAAAAAGCAACCATTGATTTTTGAGCTTGTTTTCATAATCTAACAAGGCAATATTAGATTTTTGAGCTTTAATTTTAAGGTCTTTTTTTTCGGTTTCATAAATTGTTTGGTAATAGGTAAGTGTTTTTACATTCTGAACACTTGAAATAGAATCTTTAATTGAATAATATTGGTTTAAATGAATACTTGCTTGATTTTTTTCTCCTATTGTAAAATACACATCTGCTAAAAACTTTTCGGCATTATAAATTTCTACAAAACTATCTTGATTCTTTGTTAATTGTAAATGCTCTTTACCATATTTAATTGCATTTGTATAATCTTTTCTTGCAAAAGCAACTTGTTTTAAAGCCTCTATGTAGTAACTTCTATTTGATCCTTCTGTATATTCTTTTGGATTTTTTTCAATTTCATTTAAATATTTTTCTGCTTGAGAAAGACTATCATTTATTGAGTAAGCTATTACCAGATTACTCATAAAATTAGTTCGATGATTTAAACTGTATTGCGATTTTTTATTTTCTGTAATTGCTAGTTTTAAATTAGAAATCCATGCAGTATTATCTCCTGTCATCCTTGCATCTGCGGCAGCATTGTAATAAATATCTGCCAATATTCCTTTTCCCTCCATGTGTTTTGCTAATTCGATTGCTTCATTTCTTATCTTCTCTGCTTCTTTATAAAAGGCATTTTGGCTATATAAAATAGATAGTGCATTTTTAGAATTCACCATATGCAAAGTGTCATTAACTTCGTAAAATAATTTACTAGCTTTCTGTATACTTTGTGATGCTTCTGCAAACAACCCAATTTCTGTATTTACAAACCCTGTTCGTAAAAGTGCAACCGCAACTCTTCTTTTATCTCCAGATTTAAGTGAAAATTCTTCTGCTATTTTATAATTAACAAGTGCTTTTTCTGTATTTCCCAAAGAAGAATAACAATCTCCACCATATAAATAAAAATTAGCAGCTACTCTATAATTATTTTTTGCTACATCATTTACACTTTTAAAACCTTTATAGTTTAGAAAAATATCAAGAGCATCTCTGGGTTTTGCAATAACATAACAATTATAAAAAATAAGGTCTGCTACATTTCTTGTTGCTATATTAATAGAATCTAAATCTAGAGCGTAATTTATAGTGACTCTTGAAATAGAGTCATATTTATACGCTGTTCGGTCTCTAATTAATAATGTAAGACTATCTAATAATTTAAGCTTTTCTCCTTTTTCCGATTGCTGGATTTTTACTTTTAAAGATTGAATATTTTCTTCTAAATCTACTTCCTGTGCAAAAACGGAAAAAGAGATTAATAAAAACAAAAGGGATAAGTGGAGCTTCATATTCACAAATATATCAAAAATGAATTAGATGCTGAATACTGAAATTGGTAAAGTAAAATTGTTGATTCTAAACCTAAACTTTAGCAGCCTGCATCCATTTAAATTTATATTCCTCTGAAGGGATTACGATTCGTTCAGCAATTCTGCCCATTCTAGCAGGAAGCTTTACCAAATAATCTCTAGCTTTTTCAGCTTGATCGTTTAATCCTGTGATGTTTTCTAAATCCCAAGCAAGGTTTAATTTTTCCATAATATGTACATAATCAAAGCTTGTATAAACCCCAGCTCGTTGTGCAGCATTCGAAAATTCATCAAAAATAGAACCTTTGGCTCCAAACGATTCCCGAACGTGCATGGCAGGCATGGTAATTTTATGTTTCATCATATGCAGGTAACTCAGCATCATTTCGCTTGGATCGATTTCAAAAATTCGTTTTACAAATTCTGAATATGCCTTATGATGACGCATTTCGTCTCCGGCGATTATTTTACACATTCTGGAGAGTTGTTTCATTCCTGCTCTTTTTGCAGATTTCGCTACGTTATTATGTGAAACGTAAGTCGCCAATTCTTGAAAACTGGTGTACACAAAGTTTTTATAAGGATCTTTTGCAGTTCCAATATCAAATCCATCGGCGATTAAATGTTGTGTGCTTATTTCTACTTCCCGCATATTTACTCTACCCGATAAGTAAAGATATTTGTTTAAAACATCACCGTGACGATTTTCTTCTGCAGTCCATTTCCGAATCCATTTTGCCCAACCATTATCACCTCCATTTTCAGAGTGTTGCGTTACTCCGTCTAAATCCATTAACCAAGATTCGTATGTTGGTAGGGCTTCTTCAGTGATCATATCGCCTACTAACGAAACCCAAAAGTCATCGTTTAATTCTTTTGAGAGTTCTCTAATTTCTTCAATTTCAGTTAAAAAATTAGTCCCTTGAGGATCTGGTAAAAAATCGGAAGGTTGCCATATTTTTTCAGGTTCGATTAGATAATTATCTTGAAAATAATCAACATCTTTTTCAAGAGTTTTCATTACTTCTTTCCGAATATTTGAAATTGCCATAGTAGTGGTTTTTTGCGAATTTATTGAAGTGCGCCTAACTCTAGGTTGCAAATTTTACATTTTAATCATTTAGAAGCTATTAATTACCATAGGTTCATGTTATTATGTAATTTTGTTTATTAAACTTTCAGGATATGTCAGATTTTTGGTTTTATATTGTTATTGCAATTATCATTTTACATTTGGTAGTTGGTTTTGGTTATTTAATGTATAAAATGTCTCCAACAAAAGAAGATAAGGAGAAGATGAAACAAGAAGAAAACCAAGATAATAATTCTGAAAAGTAACAGAATCAAACTTAACTCGTCTAAACTTTAAGAAGCAACCATTTATATAAAGTTTGCGTCTATATAAATAACCAATAAATTTTATATGAAAGCTTTAAAGTTTATACTAGCTGTTTTGGGTTTTTTTATTCTTTCTGAAATGACCGCCCAATCATTTTCAGCAAAAGTAATCGACGAAAAAACGGGAGAACCTGTTTCGTATGCAACTATTGAAACAGGCAAAAACCAAGGTATAATAACTAACGAAGAGGGAGAGTTTAGCTTTCTGTTAGAACAAGTAAAACAACCATTAGATTCTATTTATATCTCCTATATGGGCTATGAAACGAAAGGAGTTTTCTTAAAGCCTCAAGATAGTTTAGATATATTGTTAACCCCTAAAATTTTCGAACTAAAGCAAGTTTTTTTATCTACAGAAGTTTTAAACGCTAAAGAAATTATAGAAAGAGTAAAAGAAAATCTAGACAAGAATTACCAAATAAGCCTTTCTAAAAAAAAGATTTTCTTTCGTCAGTCCGATATTACTAGAGTAAGGAAAATGGACTTCGGATTTAAAAAATCTAGTATTGAAGAACTCAATAAAATTTTTATAGATAGTATTTCTAGGATGATTCCTAAAAAGTCGTCCTATTATAAAGAAGTAGTTGGTGATTTTTATGGTGATTACACCAAACATAAATTATATGTTACCAAAGCAGCCGAATTATATGATAAAAAAAATGATCTATCTGCTGATGGGCTAGGAAAAGAATTAGAACGTATTTTTAATGAAAACGTAAAGAAAGATTCTTATATAAAAATAAAATCGGGATTATTTAGCACCAAAATGCAAGTAGATTCTATCATAAAAGAAAACGAAGAAGCAAAAGAGGAATATGAGAAAAGAGCAGGAACTGGAAACGAATGTTTTCAGGAGCAAATAAAAGAGCGTATTTCAGACCTTTACGAACAATTGTTTTTTCAAGAAGACACTAAAATTGATGTTCTTGACAAATCGAGTCGTTATAATTTTGTGCTAGAGAACTATACGGTGATTGATGGTATGACGGTTTATATCCTTCCATTCACACCTAAAGGAAGCAAGGATTTTAAAGGGACACTTTATGTAAATACGCAAGATTTTGCTATTGTTCGTATGGATTTTCAAAATGTGAGATCTATCCAGAAATTTGGACTTTTAGGAATTACTTATCGCAATGATGTTTACAGAGGAAAAATGCTCTTCGGAAAAGATAAAAACGGAGCCTACAGTCCAAAATATTTAGAACTGGAAGATGGAAGTTATATGGGATTAGACCGACCTTTAAAAGTAATTGAAAAAAATAAAAATGTAAAAGGAAAAAGAAAACAAAACGAACTTTCCTTGGCATTAGATATTCGAATGAATCAAGTAATTAAATATGAATTAGTGGTCTTTGAATCTGAAACAATTTCTAATAGCGACTATGAAAATATTACTGAAAACACAGAAGTAATTGCTTCCTATTTATCACAATACGACCCTACTTTTTGGCAAGAATATTCCATTATGGAACCCAATGAAGCTATTGAAAATTTTAAAGTGGTGGAATAGTTTTTCTTTTTAAAAACCAAAACCTTACATATAAAGCTAAATAAGCAAACATCAATAAAACCAATAAATGAATAAATCCGTTGGTGATATTCTCCATTTTTGCTCCTTCGGCAGCTAAGGAATTGAATACACTAAAATAAGGAGTAGAAGGTAAAATATTAGCGAATATTTGCAAAGCTTTTGGCATTGCATCTATCGGCCAAGAATAACCCGAAACTAAAAATAATGGGTAGGTTGAAAAGGCTAAAATCTCTGTCCAACCAATTACTGTTTTAAAGAAGGAAGCAAATAAAATAGTGTACAATATCACAACCAAAATAAACAGTAAGCTTAAAAATAAATGTAAAAAAATAGAGCCATTAAACGTGAGTGAAAAATGAGGAAATATCAACTTGTAAAACACAAAAAAGTAGGCGACATACAACACTAAATAATAACTGCTTTTTGCTGAAATTACTTTCATAAACCTAAAGAAGGAAAACGTTTCTAAATTTTGTAGGATTCCGTGTTTTAATTCGTGAACGATACTTTGTCCAAAGCCAATAATTAATGTTTGTTGTAATATTAATATCAATAAAATGGGCAGTAAATAATCCCCATAATTATTAGTGGCATTGTAAATAGATTTTACCACAGGTAGTATGGGTTGTGCTCGTTGTTTGGCAATTTCAGCAGGAATTTTATTAGAAATAAAATACTGCATCCTTACGCCACCAGCAATGGTTAAAACTACTTGCTGTACCGATTTATTGATTTCATTAGATGTTAAAAATTTGGTGTTATTTAAAATTAATTCCACGTGAGCACCATCCAAGTTTATGGTTTGTTTCTGAAAATTCTTTGGAAGAATAACAATTCCCTGAACTTCCAAATTATTAAAATGAAACATCGCATCTTCCAAGGTGGAATAATGTCCTTCTACCTTAACTTTTTCCGAAGTATTTATGAGTTGAGAAACTTTTCTTGAAAGGTTTGAATGATCAAAATCGATTACTGCAATCGGTATTTCAGAAACGTTTTTTTCAGTGTAAATAGATCCTATAAAAAAGGCGTATAAAATAGGAGCGACCAAACAAGTAAGCAAGATGCTTTTGTCTTCAAAAATTAAAGACAATTCATTTTTTAATATGGAAATCCACTGTTTCATACCACAACTTTTTTATTCTGAAACAATAAGATACTTACCGTAATCACATATCCCACCAAAAAGAAAATGAGCAAATTAATCACTTGCTGATTTAAAAAAGAAAAAGGAGTATTCATTTCAATTCCCTTTAAAAAAGCATTTAAAAAATGAGTATACGGGATGAGTTGTGCATACCAAGCATTAAATGCTGGCATCGCCATAATCGGAAAAGTAAATCCGCTAAACACAAAGGCTGGAGAGTTATAAACAAACGAAATATCCATTGCAATAGCCTCGTTTTTAAAGATAGTAGAAATCATAATTCCTAACATTGCATTTGCCATTACAAAAATCAATATCACCCATAAAAAAGACAATGTACTTTGACTCATTGGAACACCTAAAAGCGGATGAACTACTGAAAAAATAAATACGCCCACCAAAAAACCTAAGAGTGTATAAGTGATTAATTTTCCGAAAATAATTTTAAAAACACTTCCCTTTGTGAGTGTTAAAAGTTCATTATAAGTGTCGTTGGTATGTTCAGAATTAATAGATCGTGCCGCTAAAAAAAAGACAATCATTTGTAATAAAACGGTCGTTAAACCCGGGATTAAATAATACAAATAATTATAATATGAATTGTACAAAGGCTTGGTAATAACCTTAATTGGCATTACCATTTTCAATGCTTTTTCGTGAGGAATTCCGTGGAGTTTAAAGGAATTTAAATTAATTCCTGCCGACATCGTATTGATAAATGTAGCTGCTTCTTTATAAATTAAATTCCCGTAAATGATATTGGATGAATTGGTGTAAACCAATAATTTTTCCTGTTGACCACGATAAATATTCTTCTGAAAGTTCTTCGGAATCACATAAAACCCTTTGATATCGGGATGATTGATAAACACTTCATCAATGTTATCATTGGAGTTTAAAAATTTAACAATGCTTAATTTTGGAGCAGCCTCCACATTTTGAATTACCTTTCTACTCAAGTCTGAATGGTCTAAATCGAGTACAGCAATATCAACTTTTTCGATTGCACCTTCTTCATAAATTGCACCTAGATAAAAGAAAATGCCAATGGGAATTACCAAAAGTAACACCCAAGCAGCAGGCCTTTTTTTAAGTCGGAATAACTCCCGAATGACTATTTGAAGAATGATTTTCAAAGTTCGATATTAATACTCATTCCTGGTCGTAAGCCTTCAATTTTTGAAATAGGGGTTAGATGAATTTCAAATGTTTTCATATCCAACCTTCCCTTATCTGCAGTTGGAATCCAATCGGCAAAATCTGCCATTGGAG
This sequence comes from Flavobacteriaceae bacterium, assembly GCA_046055745.1. Lineage (GTDB taxonomy): Bacteria > Bacteroidota > Bacteroidia > Flavobacteriales > Flavobacteriaceae > Marifrigoribacter. Next base: position 10,593 of record JASFZG010000133.1, read on the forward strand.
CGATATAAGTCACTTTAAATTTTTGAGAATTATTATTAAAAGCAGGGAGTTTTCCGGAGATTTCTGTACCCATTTTAAAGTTATTTAAAAAATCTTCTCGTACGTGAATTACCGCGTGAATATCTTCTAATTTCTGAATCGTAAATAAAGGATAACCTGCTGGCATCACCTCACTTTCTTCGGCTAATTTCGAAGAAACTTCTCCCGAAACAGGGGCGTAAATTTCTAACTCTTTATAATAAGCTTTGGCTTCACTTACCATTCCGCCAGCAGCATTCATTTGTCCTTTGGCTGCTTTTTTGTCTTCTATTCTAGCGCCTTCTTTTGCCATTTCAAAAATAGATTTTGCAGCATTCATCTGGTCAAAAGCAGCATCACGTTTAAAAGTAATTTCGTCTAGTTGTTGTTGCGAAACCAAACTATCTTTAGACATTGCCTCTACACGTTTAAAAGATTTTTCAGCAAAACTATATTGACTTTGTGCCATTTTATATTGATCTTCTGCAGCTACCACTTCTTGAGTTCTAGCTCCCTTATTTGCTTTGTCATTTACAGAGGAAGCGGCATCAAACATTCCTTCTGCTTGTTGGATTTTAGCATCGAGAATATCACTTTCTATGGTTGCTAAAAGTTGTCCTTTTTCAACTTTATCTCCTAATTTTATATAAATGGTTTCAATTCGACCAGGAATTTCTGACGCGACACGAATCTCGGTAGTTTCAAACAATCCTACAAAAACACGATTGTCATTTTCGTTAGGTTTTAGAATAAATAGAAGGATAATTCCAACGATGATAATTAGAACTGGAACTATTAATATAAGTACTTGTTTTTTGTTTTTCATGTGTTTAAATTATAATTTTTATAGGCAACACATGCTATTCGCTTTTCATCATTTTTCTTTAATAATTAGCTTTTTAGCATGCTTGTTTCATAGTAATTAATTTTTCAAATTTTCTACTTGTAAACTTCCGGTAGAGATTAATAATTCTACAGCTGCCATTCGTTGTTGAGTAATAAGTCTGTAATAGTTTAGGACAGCATCTTGATAATCGGTTTCGGCTTCCAATCGATCATTGATAGAGATTAACCCTTCGTGATAACTTTCAATCGCCATATTCAAAGTATTAAAAGCAACTTCTTTTTCTTGCTCTTTAAAAAGTAATTGTTGATTTTTTACTTCAAAATCTACCTGAATTTTTTTAGCAAAAAGCGCTAATTTTTCTTCTACATCTATTTTCTTTTCTTCAGCAATACTTTTTTCGATGGAAGTTTTGGTGGTTTCATTTGAGTTTTTTAATCCTGAAAAAATTTCCCAATGCATACCAACACCTAAAAAATACGTTGGGAATAATTCAAATTTATTAAGCTCTAAATTTACATTTTCACCTCCAGGTAAACTGTACGGAGTTTCTAGATTTGCATTAAATAAATTGTAATAAGATAAAGAAGCCAATGCTTGAACTTTTGGTAAAAAGGCATTTCGATTCATCTTTAATTTATAGTCATAAGCGCTGATAGAAGCATCCAAGGCTTGTAATTCGGGCCTGTTTGAAAAGGTATTGTTGTTTTTCTGAAGCATCCAAGGTTTTAAATCAAATTGATATTTTTCCAGTGTTGCGATATCTACATTGGTCAACATAGAAAGTTTTAAATAGAGTAAGCTGAGGTTTCCGTAGAGTTCTGCTTTTTTGGAAGCTAAATTTAATTCGGCTGCTGTAATTTTTTGTCTGTCATAGGGAATTGCCAATCCGTTTTCGATGGCTTTGACCACTCGTTCTTTTTCTTTTGTTAAGCGTTCTTCACTTTTTGTAATTACAATTTCGGAATGTTTTAGTAATTCGATTTTATCAAAAGTATCAATGACATCCTTGATGATTTCAGATTTAGTGGCATTCAACATAAAGTTTTTTGCCTTGATTTTTTCTTCCGAAGCTTTTGATCCATAATTTACCTGAAGCCCAGAAAACAATAAAGCTTTTGCGGTTAAATTGGTATTAAAAACCTGTCCATCTGTATCAAATCTAGATTCGCCTTCAAACAATTCTATACCGGTCACCGGAAGTAGCACCGTTGGAATATCAACATTTATTCTACTTGCTCCATAGCCATAAAGTGCATCTAATTCCAAAGTTGGAATAAAATTTTGACGAATAGTTTTACTTTCAATACTATCGATGGAAAGTTCGTGAGAAGCTTCTTTTAAGGTGTAACTTTTTTCAAGACTCCTATTGATAAGGTCAATTTCAGTTTCGCTTAAATTGTTTTGAGCATTAGAAAATGTACAAATGAATAGAAATAAAAGAAATAGGTGGATTGTAGATTTCATATATGTAAAAATATGAAATTATTTTATTGATTTGAGCATCAATTATTCCTTTCTCTGAACAATTAAATAATAGTCATTATCTAGAGGAAGATAACCCTGGTCGTATAAATAAAAATATACTGTCCCTGCTTTTGTAGTATAGGTACTGGTGAAAAATTCAAAATTAAATCCAAGTCGAATTAATTTTTCTTTAGTAGTTTTTGTTTTGCCGCTAGTGTTAATAGATTCTAGGATTCGATGGTTTTTCCGAAGACGATTATTAATATTCCTAATTAGGTTTTTACTATCTTTATTAAGTGAATTGTTGTGAGCATTTCGACAAGCATCACTACAAAACTTTTTATCGGCTCTACCTATAATTTTATCGCCGCATTCTGGACATTCTTTATTCATAACTATTTATTAATAATCGGTTACGTGACTCCAGTTTTCGCCAGATTTAATTCGATACAATTGCATTTCAGAAATACCAAATTGTTTGGCAATCATTTTCATTCGAGTAGTGCGATTTGGGTCAAATATTTTTCGTTTAATCATTTGTACTTTTTTTACATTTAGTTTCGAATACTTTGGCGTGTAATAAGGAAGTTTTCTTTTTTCAATAAATTCTGGATTATTTCTATGATGTTCTTCCATTTCCAATCGAGTAGCATATTTTAAATTATTGGCACTGTTATTTTTCTTATCATAATCTTTGTGTATTACCATTAACCTATTAGCATCTGGCTCTAAAAATAACTCAGCTACAATTCTATGAACATACATTAAATCTGTTTTTCCATCTATTTTTAATTCCGAAAAAGTTTCATAACCACCCAAGGTATAAATTTTAATACCTTTATCACTCGATTTTTTCTTCATTCTTTTAACGACACCATCTCTCGAAACTTTATAGTTTCTTTTAAATTTCCAATCAGCGCGTGAAAAATCCTTCCACAAGGATTGTTTTTGTGTTGTATTCATTTCAATTAATTAGGGAGTAGTTTCAAAGATAATAAAAATCCTATATAGAAAACAAACTAGGAAATAAACAACGACAAATTATTTCTCTTTTTCCTTAAAGTGAATGCGATAAATTGCTTCCACTTTAAAAAATACACTTCCTAGAATATCAGGATTTAGTTGTGTTCTATCATCTCCAAAACTGAAGGCCGAAAGTCTAAAATCCAGCTTGTCTCCTTGTTCATAAACCTCGTGAGTATTACTGGTATATCCAACTTTTGCACGTAGTAAAATGTTGTTTTCTAAAATCCCGTATTGAAAATAACTAGCAAATTCTAAAGGACTTTGTTCTATATAAACAGGAATACTGGTTTCTTGGCTAATGTTAAAACTACGACCAATTCCGAAGTAATCAATACCCACAGCAGCTTTTCCAAAACGATAATTAATATCTGCCGAAATAGGTAAAGAAGCATCAATTTCGAGTCGCTTGCTGGGGCTCAAATAATAAAATCCAAAAATAGGTGTGGCGAACAATCCAAAAGCTTCCGTAGAAGCATAAACTCCGAATCTATATTTAAAATATTCACTCTTTTTAAGTTTGGCAACCGCAAAGCCTCCAAAGTAGAAATCGTCTCCAGATAAGTTTTTATAATCGGAAGAGATTTTAGGCAACAATACAATCGTACTGCTCCATTTTTCATTATAAGTAGTCGCTAAACCAACCTTTAAAAGCGTGCTATACAAATCTGTGGTTTGATTAAATTCTGGTGATAGAAGTAAATGGTGTGTACTGAAATCAACACCAGTAATCAAAGTATATTTATCGTTTAAAACAATCGGGAAAGTAACTCCAGCTTCAAACGATTTTACATCGGTACTTTCATTAGTGCCATCAAATTTAGCATTGGAAGTATAGCTGTAACCCGTTTTAAAAATATCTATATATTCCTGTGAGTAAACTGAAAATGATATAAAAAAAAGGAAGGGTATTATTTTTTTCAAAGCGATGGTTTTTATTGGAGTAAATATATACATTTTAGTCTGTAATTGTAGCTCACTTTTCGGGCTGTAAATTCTACAAAATTTCATACTTTTGCAACCTTATTGAAAGACACCACTTTATGAGCACAAAATTTAAGGTATATAAAGGCTTAGACCTTCCCAAATTAGGGGAAGAAATACTCGATTTTTGGGAAAAAGAAAACATTTTTGAAAAGAGTATTTCTTCGCGAGAAGGAAAGGCTCCTTATGTGTTTTTTGAAGGACCACCATCTGCCAACGGATTGCCGGGAGTACATCACGTTTTAGCACGTGCGATTAAAGATATTTTTCCGCGTTATAAAACTATGAAAGGCTTTCAGGTAAAACGAAAAGCAGGTTGGGATACGCACGGTTTACCAATCGAATTAGGGGTAGAAAAAGAACTAGGAATTACCAAAGAAGATATTGGTAAAACCATTTCGGTAGAAGATTATAACGCCGCTTGTCGTAAGGCCGTGATGCGTTACACAGATATCTGGAACAACCTTACCAAACGCATTGGTTATTGGGTAAATATGGAGGATCCGTATGTAACTTACGATCCAAAATACATGGAAACGGTTTGGTGGTTGCTGAAAGAAATTTACAATAAAGGCTTACTTTATAAAGGGTATACAATTCAGCCTTATTCTCCAAAAGCAGGAACAGGATTGAGCTCACACGAATTGAACCAACCTGGGACTTACCAAGATGTAACTGATACCACAGTCGTTGCACAGTTTAAAGCATTAAAAGAAACCTTGCCAACTTTTCTGAAGGAAATTGAGGGCGATATCCACTTTTTAGCTTGGACGACGACTCCTTGGACTTTACCATCTAACACGGCATTGACGGTTGGAAAAAAGATAGATTACGTTTTAGTAAAGACATTTAACCAATATACATTTGAAGAAATTCAAGTGATTTTGGCTAAGAATTTAGTTGGAAAACAATTTACAGGAAAGTTTGAAGAAGCAGAAAGTGAAGCTGATTTAGCAAACTATGAAGCAGGAGCAAAAAAGATTCCTTTCTTTATTCTGAAGGAATTTAAAGGTGACGATGTTTTAGAAAGCCGTTACGAACAATTACTGCCTTATGCTTTACCAAACGATAATCCTGAAAATGCTTTTAGAGTAATTGCTGGAGATTTTGTTACTACCGAAGATGGAACAGGAATCGTACACACCGCACCCACTTTTGGAGCAGATGATGCAATGGTTGCCAAACAAGCAGTGCCAGAAATACCGCCGATGTTAGTAATGGACGAGAATGGGAAGTTAGTTCCATTGGTGAATTTACAAGGAAAATTCCGTTCAGAAATGAAGGAATACGCTGGTAAATATGTAAAGAATGAATATTATGCAGATGGCGAAGCACCGGATAAATCGGTTGATGTTGAGATCGCTATCAAATTAAAAATAGAGAACAAAGCATTTAAAGTAGAGAAATACACCCACAGTTATCCTAATTGTTGGCGTACCGATAAACCTATTTTATACTATCCATTAGATTCTTGGTTTATCAAAGTAACCGATTTTAAAGATCGAATGTTTGAGCTTAATTTAGGAATCAATTGGAAACCTAAATCTACAGGAGAAGGACGTTTTGGAAACTGGCTTGCCAATGCAAACGATTGGAATTTATCTAGATCTAGATATTGGGGAATCCCACTTCCTATTTGGCGTACCGAAGACGGAACAGAAGAAATGGCGATTGGTTCTATTGAAGAATTAAAGTCCGAAATGCAAAAAGCCGTTAAAGCTGGAGTATTAGAAAAAGACATTTTTGAAGATTTTGTTTCAGGAGATTTTTCAGAAGAGAATTACGCAAAAGTAGATCTTCATAAAAATATTGTTGATGAAATCGTACTGGTTTCTCCTTCAGGAAAAGCAATGAACCGGGAAGCAGATTTAATTGATGTTTGGTTCGACAGTGGTTCGATGCCTTATGCACAATGGCATTACCCGTTTGAAAATAAAGAAAAGGTTGATAATACTTGGCGAAAAGCCGATTTTATTGCCGAAGGAGTCGATCAAACTCGTGGTTGGTTTTATACCTTACACGCAATTGCAACGATGATTTTTGATGATGTTGCTTATAAAAATGTAGTTTCTAACGGATTAGTTTTAGACAAAAACGGACAAAAAATGTCCAAACGTCTAGGAAATGCGACCGACCCATTTGAAACTTTAGACCAATTTGGTCCAGATGCCACACGTTGGTATATGATTAGCAATGCGAATCCTTGGGATAATTTAAAGTTTGATTCTGCGGGGATTTCAGAAGTAAGAAATAAGTTCTTCGGGACACTTTATAATACTTATAGTTTCTTCAGTTTATATGCAAATTTGGATAATTTCAATTATTCCGAAGCAGATATCGCTTTAGAAAAAAGACCAGAAATTGACCGTTGGGTACTTTCAGAATTAAATACTTTAATCGAAAAAGTAGATAAATATTACGAAGAATATGAGCCTACAAAGGCAACGAGAGCGATTTCAGAATTTGTACAAGAAAATTTAAGTAACTGGTTTGTGCGTTTGAGTAGAAGACGTTTTTGGAAAGGAAGTTATGGCGAAGATAAAATTTCGGCATACCAAACTTTACATACTTGTTTGCTCACCATTACCAAATTAAGTGCACCTGTTGCTCCGTTTTTTATGGATCGTATGTATCGTGATTTATTAAACGGAACTGTTAAAACTGATGAGATTTCGGTGCATTTAAGTAACTTTCCGACTTCAGATTCGTCATACATAGACAAGTCGTTGGAACATAAAATGCAAAAGGCGCAGACAATATCTTCCTTGGTATTATCGTTACGTCAGAAAGAGAAAATTAAAGTTCGTCAGCCGCTACAAAAAATAATGATTCCGGTATTGAATGATGCTCAACGAGAGGAGATTTTAGCCGTTTCAGATTTAATAAAATCGGAAGTAAACGTAAAGGAAATCGAGCTGATTGATGAAGGTTCTGGAATCTTGGTAAAACAGATAAAACCAGACTTTAAAAAGTTAGGTCCTCGCTTCGGAAAAGATATGAAAGCCGTTGCACAAGTGATCACTAATTTTGGTCAAGAAGAAATTTCTACCCTTGAAAAAGAAGGTGAAATAAACGTATTGGTTAACGAAAAAAATACTACATTGTGCAAAGACGATGTGGTGATAAGCTCTCAAGATATTGAGGGTTGGTTAGTTGCCAATAGTGATGGAGTTACCGTTGCATTAGACGTGATGATAAGCCCAGATTTAAAGAATGAAGGGATTGCCAGAGAGTTGGTGAATCGCATTCAAAACATCCGAAAAGACTCCGGTTTTGAAGTGATGGATCGAGTGGAAATTACCATTCAGGAAGATGAAAAATTAAACGTGGCAGTAAGCCAATATTTAGAATATATTAAACGTGAA
>JASFZG010000134.1:0-5775 GCA_046055745.1 Flavobacteriaceae bacterium
TATAAATTAACACAGCATCAATTTGGAATTGCTTTGTTTTGGATTTTAAAAGGACTTTCAAAAAAGGTAATTATTGGAGATTATATTGCGGTAAACTTTATAGATCGAGTCTTCGGAAACCCAACCATGTTTACGGGATTTGAAAACCTAATGGCCTTGTATGGTTATTCATTACAGGTGTATGCAGATTTTTCGGGTTATACAGATATTGCAATTGGAGTCGCCTTATTAATGGGGTTTGAATTACCGAAGAACTTTAATTCACCATATAAAGCTAAGAATGTTGGCGAGTTTTGGAAACGTTGGCATATGAGTTTATCATCTTGGTTAAAGGATTATTTGTATATTCCATTAGGTGGAAATAGGGGAGGAAGTGTAGGAACTTGGATTGCCTTATTTTTTATTATTGGTTTTATTGTGATGCTTTCAGGATCTGTGATGGTACTTTATGTGATACTTGCTATATTGTTAATTTCAGTATTGCTGGCACTGTGGGTAAAACCTTTTAGAAGTTGGTTAACGACCAATATCAATTTACTAATTACGATGCTTTTAGGCGGATTATGGCATGGTGCAAGTTGGCAATTTGTGATTTGGGGAGGGTTAAACGGTTTGGGATTAATCGTTTATAAGCTTTGGAGGAAAGTAAGTCCTTATGAAAAACTGAATAATGTTCTTGGGGTGGTAATCAAAATATTCATCACTTTTAACTTCATCACATTTACTCGAATATGGTTTAGAGCAGAAAATATAGAAAGCACTTATTTGATTATAGATCAGATTTCAAACAACTTTAATGCAGCTTTAATTCCTGAAATATTGGAATCCTACAGCAGCGTGTTTTTAGTAATGTTGGCAGGTTTTGTAATTCATTGGCTGCCAGTTAAAGTAAAAGATTGGTATCGGGAAACCTTTATTTCTTTTCCTTTGGTTGTGAAAATTGTTTTGAGTGCTGTAGTTATTTTTGGAGTTTATCAAGCAATGTCTTCAGAATTACAAGCATTTATTTATTTTCAGTTTTAAGAAAACAAGGCATCCATTAACGTTTTTATTCCTTTATAAAAAAGAAATAGTGCCCATCCGCCAGCAATAACTCCTAATACAATGAATAAGTAAAAAGAAGAATTGTCTTTATTAATGAAGGATAAGGTGATAAGATAAGGGCATAAAAATAATAATGGTAGCGTTAAAGCCATATATTTTATTCCTTTGCTGAGGAGTTTTTTATCGGTGTGTTTTTGTGTCATTTTTTATAATTTGCAATTGCTTTCCGGACGCTTTTAGCTTCTTTTAATAATATATTTGCTTCTTCTTCAGAAACTAATAATTCATTCATAATCATTTTTGCTCCACGATTTACCAACTTATGGTTACTAAGTTGCATATCAACCATTTTGTTTCCTTTAACTCTTCCTAACTGAATCATTGTAGTGGTAGAAATCATATTCAACACTAACTTTTGAGCTGTTCCTGCTTTCATTCTAGAGCTTCCGGTTACAAACTCTGGACCTACAATTACAACGATAGGATATTTTGCAGTTAATGCCAAAGGACTTCCTTCATTACAAGTAATACAACCTGTTGAAATATTATTCTGATTACATTTTTCTAAAGCTGAAATAACATAAGGCGTCGTTCCTGAAGCTGCAATTCCTATTACAAAATCTTTGTCGGTAATATTAAATTCTTGTAGATCTTTCCAGCCTTGAGTTTTAGAATCTTCCGCAAACTCAACTGCTTTTCTGATTGCAGTATCTCCACCAGCAATAATCCCAATCACCATTTCGTGAGAAACTCCAAAAGTAGGAGGGCATTCACTTGCATCTAATATTCCTAAACGACCGCTTGTTCCAGCACCCATATAAAATAATCTGCCACCAGCATTTAATTTTTCAAGTACTTTTTCGGTAAGTTTTTCAATTTGTGGGAGCGACTTTTCAACGGCTAAAGGAATCGTTTTATCTTCGGAATTGATGTTAGAAAGCAATTCAGGAATACTCATTTTTTCCAAATGATTGTAATTTGAATCTGTTTCAGTTGTTTTGGTAAAACTCATAAAAACAAATTTACAATACTTTATGGAAATAGATTATTCGATAGTATAACTTTCTCTGTAAACATTAGAGACTCTAAAATAACCAAAAGGAAAGTTATCAGGGTTGTCTATATTGACGATATTGCCTCTTACCGTTGTAGGTTGTGTTTCAAATGGACCACCAGATTCATTTTGTTGAAATAATAATATCAAAAAATTGGAAAATTGTTCATCCACACCATAAAGCCTTATTTGTACATTATCTCCCGCTTCTAAGTCCTCCACAGAATATAAAGCAAAAATTTGGTTTCCATCAAAAAACACATCACTAAAACTATCTTCTACTCCACCTTTTTCAGAATAAGCTTCAAAGAAATAAAAATTTTCTTCCCCTGGAGGGTCTGTAAAAAATATTTTCAATTCTATTTCATCTCCACTAAAACCTCCATCATTTGTTTGCTCAATATAATCTATGGAAGTCACAGAAATTAATTGCTGAGTTGCAGTATAAAGTTCATCGTTATAAATTACTTCAAGAGTATAATCAATATTATAATCTAAAGGAAAATCACCAATATAAATTCCATCTTCAGCGTATTCTAAAATATAAATATTTCCGCTTTCTTTGATTATTACTGAAGCGTTTGAAACAATCGGAATGTCATTATCATAAAAAGGAGCAGATAATGTTAACCTTACTTCTGTTATGGAAACACCATTTTCTAATAGATCTAAATTTGCTTCAATCACCAAACGAGGATCGCTATCATTTAATTCAATGTCAACTACATCTTCACAAGAAATAATAATTCCGAAGAGTATAAATAAGTAGATTAATTTTTTCATCGACTAAAATTTAAAATTATAACTAATTGAAGGAACTATACCAAAAATAGATAACTGCACTGCTTCATTTGTACTAGTATCCGTATTTTCTCTAAATGAAATGGATGCCGCATTTTTACGATTGTAAAGATTATAAATACTAAAAACCCATTCGCCTTTCCAACGCTTTTCTGAAGCTGGTTTTGGAGTCCAAGTTGCCGAAACATCCAAATGATGATAGGATGATAAACGACTACTATTCCTGTCTTCGTAAATAGGAATTACGTTGCCGTTGTATTCATATTGACCATTTGGATAGGTGGTAGGTCGCCCAGTTTGAAATACAAAATTAGAGCTAAATAACCATTTTTTTGAAAGTTCATATTGTCCTGTAACTGAAAAATCGTGTGTCTTATCCCAAGGAGTATTATACCATTTCCCGTTGTTTATTCCAGGTTCAATTGCTGTTCTTCCAGGAGTTCTTTGTTCACTTTTTGATAAGGTGTATGCAAACCACCCTTTTAGTCTTCCCGTGTTTTTTCTGAATAATACTTCAAGTCCGTATGCTCTTCCTTCCCCATTTAAAACAACTTGCTCAATAGCGTTATTGGCAATTAAATCGGCGCCATCTATATAATCTAATCTGTTTTGAATTTTTTTGTAGAAGGTTTCTACTTCTAATGAATAGTTGTCAAAATTTTTAAAATATCCCAATGCTATTTGATCAGCTAATTGCGGTTCAATATATTTCCCACTCGGAGCATAAATATCAAAGGGAGTAGGGGAAGTGGTGTTTGAAATTAAATGAATGTACTGTGCCATTCTGTTATAACTAGCTTTTACAGAAGCTCGATCATTTAGTTGATAAGAAACGTTTAATCGAGGCTCTAAATTGGAAAAGAACTTGATGGTTTCCGATTTTATATATGAAATGGTATCATTGGGAGTTCCTTTTTGGTAGATATTAAAAGTTGGATTATAATCAATCGGATTGTCATCTTCATATGAAAATAATTCATCTTGCCCTAATCTATTAAAAGTTGAGAATCGGAGCCCTGCCTGAACTCGTAGTTTTTCTGAAACTTTAATTTCGGCTTCTAAATACAAGGCATTTTCGAGTGCAAATTTATCTGTTAGTTTTAATGCATTAACTCCAGAACCTATACCTGTGGGTGTTAATTCTCCAGGATTAAATTTATAATGAATAGCGTTGAGACCGTATCGTAATTCAACTTTATCAGAAAGGTAATGCGAAAAATCGTATTTTAAATTGTAGTTTCTTATTCCACTATCAAAGTTGAATTCAGCTAAACTAAGATCCAAACCGTATTTATAATCTGAAAAAATAAAAGTAAGATTGGAGAAAAGTTTTTCATTAAATAAATGATTCCAACGGACATTTAATGTTGCATTTCCGAAGGTATTTGAAAAAGAATCGTTGATACTAAATACATCCCTTCCGAAGTAACCCGATAAAAACAATTTGTTATTCTGATTTACATTATAGCTCAGTTTGGTATTTAAATCGTAAAAATAGGCGACATTATCATTGTCGAAAAGTGGTAAGAATAAATGCGCATAACTACTTCTTCCGGCAACTAAAAAGGAAGCTTTTTCCTTCACAATTGGTCCTTCCAAAAGTAATCTACTTGCAACTAATCCAATTCCACCATTTGCTTTAAACTGTTTTTTATTTCCATCTTTCTGATAAATATCCAACACCGAAGAAATCCGACCTCCATAACGAGCAGGAATTCCTCCTTTATATAGAGTAATACTTTTAATAGCATCAGGATTAAAAACTGAAAAGAAACCAAATAAATGTGAAGAACTATATAAAGTTGCTTCATCTAAAAGTACTAGATTTTGATCTGCTGCACCACCACGAACATTGAAGCCACTGGCTCCTTCGCCTGCATTAGTCACTCCTGGAAGTAAAATAATAGATTTTAAAACATCAGCTTCACCCAAAACAACCGGTATCCTTTTAATGGTACTCGCATTAAGTGTATTGACACTCATTTGAGGGTTTCGGATGTTGAGTTTTTCATTATCGGCTTTGATAATAACTTCATCTAATTCCTCCAAATTTTCCAACAAAGAAAGATTGATTACTTTATTTTCTGTAAGATTTACAGAAACAACTTTTGAAGTAAAACCAATACTGGTAAAATGAATTTCATAAGTGTCTTCAGGAATGGTAATGGAATAAAATCCATATTCATTTGTGATAGCTCCACTTTGAATTTCGGGAATCAAAACATTGACACCAATTAGGGTTTCAGCGGATTCTTCTTCAGAAATGGTTCCGCTAATGGTATATTTTTGTTGAGCAAACGAATAAAAACTCGTTAACAACAAAATAAATAATAAGTAATTCTTCAAATGATAAAGTCTAAGGTTCTAAAATATTGTTTTCCGAATACATAAACGGAAGGAACCTTGCTTTATTTTGATAGAATAGTATTTAACGTTTTGCTTGGTCTCATTTGTTCTGAAACAAAATTATCATCAGCAAAATAATAACCATTTAATTCAATGTGATGCCCTTGAGCTGCGTTTAATTCAGCTATAATTTCAGATTCTTTTGCTGCTAAATCTGCTGCGATTGGCGTGAACTGATTTTTTAAATCCGAATCTTCATTCTGATTAGCCAAAGCTTCCGCCCAGTACATTGCTATATAAAAATGACTTCCACGGTTATCTAACTCGTTAACTTTTCTGGAAGGTCCTTTTCTGTTTAATAATAATTTCTCAGTAGCTTCATCTAAAGTTTCCGATAAAATAATAGCTTTTGGATTGTTATTTGTAGTTCCTAAATGTTCTAAGGAAACTGCCAATGCTAAAAACTCGCCTAAAGAATCCCAACGTAAATGTCCTTCTTTTACAAATTGTTGAACGTGTTTTGGAGCAGA
>JASFZG010000135.1:0-14187 GCA_046055745.1 Flavobacteriaceae bacterium
AATCTCATATTTCCAGAATTATTAATCACTTATTTTAATTTTAAAGGAGGCAAGACAATTATTATTTAATTTAATCAGCACAATATCATTTCAAAAGAATACAAAGATTATTAGAGGAGTATCAGCTTCAGAAACAAAAAAAATGACTATTCAAAGTGAACTTGGTCAAATTAATTATTGAAAATAAAATTATGAAAACTAATACCTTTGGTAATTATACTACCTTATTTAATTACCTCATTTGCTACTCAAAATTTAATAATATATTAAGCATAAATGACACACCAAACTAAAAGTAGTTGGAATTGCGTTAATAAAAACAAGTATCTATAAAACACCTAAAGCAGACAATGGTTATTTAATAACACAAGACGGCAGTCAAAATTCAGTAGTCCTTGTAATTATGATCATAATTACAGGATGTGGCGTAATACATCAACAAATAAGATATCAATCAAATAGTAGAAAGCCCTTTAAATTCAGACGATTTAAATTTTTAATAATTAGAGACAACCAATTGATATTATTACCGTTTGGTTTAAATAAAATATTTTTACATCCCTCATTAAAGGTTTTTTTATAACTCCTATATCTAAATTAGATTTATAGTACATAAATAACTCCTGTTATGAATTATTCTGTATTAAGATTATTAAATTATTTTAAAACACAATATTTAAGGCACAAAATCAAACATCTTCTATTGAATTAATTATATATTTGTTTCAAACAAACCAAAATCCAATTAAATTATGAAAATTTTAATCTTTCTATTATCATTTATTATTACAACCACATCATTCGCTAGTTCACTTAATATTGAAAATAATCATTCAATAATTGTAGGAAAAAAGAAAATAGAGTTAGGAGTATCTGAAAATGATGCTGAAATCTATATAAACGGAAAACTAGTTGGTAAAGGCACAACTGTTGTTACAGTACCTAAAGACGATTGTGTAACCGTAATAATAAAAAAAATTGCCTTTTTAACAGAAAGAATTGAATTTTGCAATAAAAAGAATATGACCTCTCCTCCTAAAACATACTATATTGAAATGAAAAGAGATGATGCATATGACGCATCTATTCAAACCGATATTGCAAATATTGATATAGAATTAAAATGTAATACTATGGATAAAGACAAAGCATGGAAATTAATTAATCAAATTATTCTCTCTTATATAGATGTAATAGAGATGACCGATAAAGAAACCGGTTACCTTAGAACTGCTTGGTCATTAAAAACATTTAAACAAAATACAGTAAGAACAAGAATTATTGTTAAAGAAGCCTCTTTTGATCCTCTTGTTTTTAAAATAAAGCTTATCAGTGAAGCTTCTGGATTACCTATGACTAGTGTAAAAAGTGATGAACTTTATAAAGATTGGGACAGAGTATTAAGGTCTTATAGTAATATAATAAGTGAATTTCAAGCACGTATAAAATAAATATTAAAATATTAGAATCCTTTAAAAACACCCTCATTTGGGTGTTTTTTATGTTTTAAATACTCAATGTCAAAGCATTGTTTTTACGCAAGAATAAAAAACAGCTATATTTTTAACAGCCCTTCTTATAATCTAGATAGTGTTTTATAATTTATAGAAGATCATAAAGACTCTTCAAACGGGAGTGGCAGCATTCACTTATATTAAATCAATAATCAAAAAGCAGGTTTGAAAAAAAAACAATAATATATTCTAAAAGTATATTCTCGTTTTAAAAGTGTAAGAACAGCTATTTTCATAATTCAGTAATACTTAGACTTGATGATTTTGAACAGAATGTAGATATTGGAATGAATATATATTATCAATTTATACTGAATAAGAAAAAAACCTCCTTTGTATATTATATACAAGGAGGTTTTTGATTTTATTAAGTTAATTAAATCTTCTTAATTCACTTCAGGTAAGAAGTTATAATTTTTAGAATAGTACAACATTTGTTCTGTAAATGTTGTTGGTTGCTCAATGGTAAAGCTTTCAATTTTTCCTTCGGCATTCATTTTTGGAACAATCACAGGATTTACAAATCCGCTATAAGGCGGCGATGTAAATTGCTTGTTACGCTCTAAAATTTCTTTATGTAAATCTTGATCTACTTTTACTCCGTAACCTTCAACTAAAGCTTGTACTGCTTCATAATCTCCTTCAGATTTAATACGTTGTGCTTCTCGTAATAATTGGCCAAATAAATCGTGAAGTTTTTCATAATCATTGATATTGAAATATGTTTTTCCGTCACGAGTAATTTTTTCAATTACATTGTCTTTTGCTCCTTTTTCAAAAACCCAAGCCGAAACCCATTGACGGTTTCTCATATGTGCTTCCTCAACATCATCACCTAAATTCAAACGGATTAATTGTGTCATCATTCCATTACGAATGTACCCATCGTAAGCAGCCATACCAACACTTTTCCAGTCTTCTACCAACCCTAATTCTTGTAATTTTGGGTTGTATAAATAGTAAAGCCCTACTAAATCTGCACGTCCTTCTTCTAAAGTAGAAGCATAATTTTTTAATGTTTCTTTTGTTTCACCAACACCTGGGTTTAATTGCCCTGAAGCGTGACCAACAACTTCGTGTAAAGCAGTATGTAGCTTATCAGCAACTTGACCAAATTCTTCTTCCAAACGGTATTCTTCCTCATCATTAACAAATTCTTTTAAACGTCCAGAACTCCCAGCGTTATTATACGCGTGAATAATGTTTCCTAATGAAACAGATTTAGATCCAACAGAAGCACGAATCCAGTTTGCATTTGGAAGATTAACTCCAATTGGTGTACTTGGAGATGAATCTCCAGCTTCACCAGCAACATTTACCACTTTATAGGTTACTCCTACTACATTTTTCTTTTTATGTTCTTCCATTAAAGGTGAATTGTCCTCAAACCACTGTGCGTTATTTGAAACCACAGACATCTTTTTAGACATATCAAAATCTTTAATCTGAACAACAGTTTCGTAAGAACCTCTATATCCTAATGGATCGTTATATACTTCGATAAAACTATTGATGTAATCAACATTCCCATCGGTAGCAGCCGTCCAAGCTACATTATAATCATCCCAAGTTTGAAGATCTCCTGTTTTATAATATTCAATTAATAAACCTAAAGCTTTTCCTTGTGCTTCATTTTCGGCAACTCCTTGTGCTAATGACAACCATTTAATGATTTCATCGATGGCAGAACCGTACAATCCTCCCGATTTATAAACACGTTCTTTAAGCACTCCATTCTCTTTAACTAATTGAGAATTTAAACCATAAGAAAGTGGTTTTTTAGGATCTGGAGATTTTTTATTTCCGTAGAAAGTAGCCACATCTTCATTAGTAACGTTAGGTCCGTAAAAATTTACAGCACTTGCCATTACATTATCAATATCCTTAGATTGATCTACTTTTTTAATTGCTTTATCATTAAAAATCACATCAAAAGCATCGCCTTCTAAAGTAGTATTGGTCGCTTTTAAGATTTCTTCTAAATATTCGTATGGGAAATCAGCTGAAAACTTTGCATTTGAGTAATGATGGTGAATTCCGTTAGCAAACCATAAACGCTTTAAATAGGTTTCAAAACTTTTCCAATTATCAGAATTTTTATCTCCTGAATAGGTATTATAAACATTTTCTAATGCTTTACGAATCGTTAAATTATATTTAAAATTTTGGTCCCAAATAATATCACGACCAGACATTCCTGCCTGAGTTAAATAATAAACTAGCTTTTGTTCTTTTAATGTTAAATTATCCCATCCAGAAATTTGATAACGTAATATTTTAATATCTGCAAATTGTTCAACATTATAGTTGAAATCGCTTGAAGACTTAACCTCTTTTGTTTCTGAAGTTGGTTCCGTTGCCTTTTTCTCTTCAGCACATGAAAATGTGATTGCGGAAGCTAAAAGCAATCCGAAAAAATACTTACTATTCATTTTTGTTTGTTTTTAGTTTATTGAAGAGTACAAAAGTAATGAATTCTTCTGAAATTTATTGCTAATACCACATTCTAAGTTCTTCAGTACAAATGGAAATAAATTCTGAAATCTACAAATTCACTATATTAGCTAAGAAATCAATTAATCACTAAATCATGAAAATTTTAAAGTACGTTTTAATCATTGTAGCTGTCCTAATTTTAGGAAGCTGGGGTTATGTTTCTACGCAACCCAGTAGTTACAATGTAAGTCGAACAAAATTAATTAAAGCACCTGCAAGTGTAATTTTTAACAACATTAACGAGTTCAAAAATTGGGAAAGCTGGGGGCCTTGGCAAGAGGAAGATCCAAGTATTGTTTGTGCTTATCCTGAACAAACTAGCGGAGTTGGGGCTTATTATACTTGGACAAGTAAAGATGGTCCCGGTAGAATGGAAACTGTAGCTTTGGAAAAAAACAAATCGATCGATCAGAAAATTCAGTTTGATGATTTTGAACCTAATGATGTTTATTGGCGTTTCGAAGAAGTAGAAGGAGGAACCAATGTTACTTGGGGAATGAAGGCTGAAAAAACTTCATTTTTCTTTAAAATACTATCAGCTATTTATGGAGGTATGGATAATGTGTTTGGTCCAATGGAGGAAAAAGGATTAGAAAATATTAATAATGTAATTATGGAAGAACTCCCTAACCTTCCAATAAACAATCCTAAATTTAAAGTAGGTACTATAAGTGAACGTGAAATTGAAGCTCAGACATTTATTGGGTATTTTCAGAAAGCAAATATCGCTGACCTTCCAGCATTATTTCAAGAGTTTATGCCAAAAGCAGGAATGTATGCAGCACAAAACAACATGAAACCTGGAGAATATGTCCCAAGTGCTGTTTACACCAATTATGATGAAGAAAAAGGAACTACTGAATTCTATATCGGATTAATGCTTGCTAAAGAATTAGCACCTGCGGAAGGAATGGATATAGTTGAAATTTCTGCCGGACCTATTGTTACTTTAACAAAATTGGGGAATTATGGGGAAGGTGATTATGAAGCGCATACCAACATCGCAAACTTCCTTAAAAATAATAATTTGGAGCAAGGAAAACTTGTTTGGGAATTATATATGAATGACCCAACAACCGTTAAACCTGAAGAAATCCAAACCGATATTTATTATCAAATAAATAAATAGTCTAATACTTCTTTAAAAGCCACTTTTTTCTATATTCGTACTATGAAAAATCTATTATTAGTATTCGTAGGTGGTGGTTTAGGAAGCTCATTAAGATATTGGATAGGAACTTATCTTAACAGTTACAAACATGGTATTCCCTACGGGACTTTTGCAGCAAACATTATTGGCAGCTTAATTATTGGCATTGTACTAGGGTTAACTTTAAAACAAAATGTCCTTTCTAATAATATTGTAATGTTTATTGCTGTAGGTTTTTGTGGCGGATTTACAACCTTCTCCTCCTTTGCTTACGAAAATCACCTTTTCTTAAGAGATGGCAATCTTATGCTATTTGCAGGTTATACAATGTTAACTTTTATTTTAGGATTTGCTGCAGTATTTTTTGGAATGTGGTTGGTTAAATTCTTTTAAAATTAATACATAATATCCACATAAATCTATTCATTTCTCATCTCACAAATAAATATTTAATGTTCCCCATAAGCCTTCACTCCTGCTTCAATTCTTACTAATATATCGTTTTCTTCAGGAGGAATTGGACAAGAATACTTGTGACTATAGGCACAATATGGGTTGTATGCTTTGTTGAAATCAATAATGATTGTATCCCCATTAGGAATTCTACCATCTACATATTTTCCGCCTCCATAGGATCCATCACCACTTGTTAAATCTGTATAAGGAATAAACAAATAATCTTCATATCCTTCTTCATTTTCGTGGTTAGTACTTTGAAAAACATTTAACATCAAATCTTTACCTTCAATAATAAAGTGAGCCTCTCCAAATTTCACATATTCTGGTAATCTTTCAGTAGAAGTCTTCATTAGAAAAGGTTTTTCGTCTGGAGTTCTTATAAATTTTGCTTCTACTCTAAACTTTAAATTTATAGGATAAAAATGAAGTCCTTTAAAGGTTAATTGGTCAAGCGAATCTAAAATCGAAGTCTTAGGGTTGGAATATTCTTCGTTTAGTTCCGATTGAACTTTTTCAATTTCTTTTAAAAGATCTTTGTTAGTTTGAGTAAAGCCGATGCCTGAAACTAGTAATATTATTATTGTAATTATTGATTTCATATTAATAAATTTCAGTAAATATAAGGATGCTTATTTATTTTTTCTATTTTCGTATCAAATAAAATTTCAATGATTAATTATACCTACATCTGTAAGCCCAACGTCAATTCTATTCAGATTTGTCGACGATGTTTGTATTGATTATAATCACATAAATAATTTCAATCTTAAAACGTCTCGATAAACATCGAGACGTTTTACATTTATAACATTATTAAACTTTCTTGTTAATACAAGAAATAAATATGAAAAATATATACCAAAAATACATTAGTTCGTTTAAAGGACTCTCCAAAGAAATTTGGTTTCTGGCTTTTGTTACTTTTATAAACAGGGCAGGAACGATGGTACTTCCATTTTTAAGTCGTTACTTAAATGAGGAGTTAGAATTTACTTTAGAAGATGTCGGAATCATCCTTTCTTTCTTCGGATTAGGATCTTTAGTTGGACATTATTTAGGTGGAAAACTCACCGATAAACTGGGCTTTTATAATGTAATGGCTCGTAGTTTATTTACGACGGGGGTCTTATTTATCGCATTACAATACGTAACTTCATTTTGGGGATTCAGTATCGCTGTGTTTTTTATTATGAGTATTGCAGATATGTTTCGCCCTGCTTTATTTGTTTCTCTAAAAGCATATAGCAAACCCGAAAACCAAACTAGATCTCTAGCATTAATAAGGCTTGCCATTAATTTAGGATTTATTTTCGGACCTATGGTTGGTGGTTTTCTAATTGTTAAAAACGGCTATAATTCACTTTTTTGGATTGATGGAATTACCTGCATATTAGCCACATTGCTATTTATCACATTAGTAAAAAAGAAAGATTTACATACACATTCCGAAAAGAAAGAAGCGCTTTTAAAAGAAAATAAATTCAATATCCTACAAGACAAACCTTTTATTATTTTCCTCGGAATTAGCTTCTTAATGGGAATGATTTTTATGCAACTTTTTTTCACCATGCCAACCTATCATTATAAGCAATTTGGTTTACCCGAAGATTACACAGGCTTCCTTTTGCTTCTTAATGGAGTGCTTATTGTTATCATCGAAATGCCTTTAGTTGCTTGGATTGAAAAGAAGAAATTCTCGCACCCTAAACTCTTTTTTTATAGCTCATTTTTAATGGGAATTAGTTTTATATTTCTGCTTTTCGATAATTTTTGGCAAATTTTAATCCTACATATGTTTTTAATAACAGTAGGCGAAATGATTTCATTTCCGTTTACAAATACCTTTGCAATGAACCGAGCAAAAAAGGGTTACGAGGGAAAGTATATGGCTTGGTATTCTATTTCGTTTTCATTTGCACACATCCTCTGCCCTATTTTAAGTTTTACTATAATCGAACAATTTGGCTATAAAACCAATTGGAGTTTAACGGCCGTTTACGGATTAGCAGCAATGCTTTTATCGGTTTGGTTGTATAAGATTCTGAAAAAAACGCCTAACTTCACCAATCAATTATTCTAATATTATGAAATATATTTATCTCTTATCTATATTCTTCTCAATAATATCTTGCGGAAATCCTTCGGAGGAAAAAACCATTCAAAATAAAAATGAAACAAAAACTGAGGCCAAACCGAAACAATTTCCGAAGCTAGACACTTCTCGTTATAATGTTGCATTCTTAATAATGAATGGCACTTTTAACACAGAACTCACCGCGCCTTACGATATATTTCAGCATACAATTTTTAGAAAAAACATCAAAGCAATGAATGTTTTTACAGTTGCTGATACCGATGAAGCGATCACTACTTTTGAAGGCTTGCGAATACTTCCAGATTATAATTATTTAAAAGATGAGCTTCCAAAGATTGATATTTTGGTAGTACCAAGTGCCGAACACCATTTGGATTCTGATTTAGAAAATAAGGCAATGATTAATTTTATTAAACAAGTTGATAAAAATGCTTTGTATGTAACTTCTCATTGCGATGGTGCATTTGTATTGGCAAAAGCTGGATTATTAGAGAACTCAGTATCGACAACTTTTCCAAGTGATATTGATAAAATGCGAGAGACATTTCCGAATTTAGACATCAGAAAAGAAGTGCTTTTTGTACACCACGGAAAATATATAACTTCATCTGGAGGTGCAAAAAGTTTTGAAGCCGCTTTGTATCTTTGCGAATTGTTTTATGGAAAGGAAATAGCCCAATCTTTAGCAGGAGGCTTAGTAATTGATTGGAATATTGAGGAGATTCCTCATTTAATTATTGAAAAATAATGGCACCATATTTAGAAAATATCATCAAACAATTTGATTACTATAAATCGTTAGGAGATAAAACTTTTGATCAAATTTCAGATGAAAAGTTATTTTGGTCTTACAGTAATGAAAGCAACAGTATTGCAGTTATTGTAAATCATTTATCTGGAAACATGTTATCTCATTGGACAGATTTTTTAACAACAGACGGAGAAAAGACTTGGAGAAATCGTGACACCGAATTTGATTCAAATATAAAAAACAGATTAGAGCTTTTAGAAAAATGGAATTCTTTATCAATTCCGAAAGGGAATTCTGAAGATTATAACCAAGAAAAAAATTCTAAACCAAAAAGAAAACAACATTTTACATCAGATTTATAAAACATAAATGAAAACAAATAATATTTGGTATTTCGAAGATATTAATCTTTATAAAATTCTTTGTCCACATAAGGTCAAAGCTTATAAAAACACGCACGAATTTGACAAATATTCCAAAAAAGAATTTATCTATTTCACCGATGAATCTGCTTCAAAAGTATATTTAATTGATCAAGGGAAAGTGAAAATTGGTTATTATAAAGAAGATGGCACCGAAGTGATTAAATCCATACTTTCTAAAGGTGAGATATTCGGAGAAAAAACAATTCTTGGAGAAGACAAACACACCGATTTTGCGCAAGCTATAGATAAAGATAATTCCATTTGTTCAATTTCAACTGAAGAATTACAAGGATTAATGCTCAGAAATCGACCTTTAAGTATTAAACTGTATCGTTTTATTGGACTTCGGATTAAAAAATTGGAGCGCAGATTAGAACTACTATTATTTAAAGACACTCGAACAAGAGTTTTAGAATTTATTTCAGAATTAGAACAAGAATTTGGAACCTCATTGATTAACGGAAACATAAAAATAAAGCATCCATACACTCAGAAAGACATGGCTTCCTTGTTGGGAACTTCTCGCCCTTCGTTAAATATTATTATGAACGAACTAAAGGAAGAAGGTTTTTTAGATTTCAATAGAAATGAAATTATTTTAAAAAAATGAGTTTGTGTTAGGTAGCTAACATTTCTTTTTTACTGCAACATATACTTTTGTCATAGTTAACAAAAAAATAATTATGATGAAAAAACAATTCTCAATTTTACTAATTAGCACTCTATTTATCGCAACTTCTTGTAGTAGCGACGACGACAATGTAACGCCAGAACCAGCTACTTCTGCGACTTTTAAAGTAACTATCGAAAATGTATTCACTCCAAAAACATTCAAAAATAACGGGACTTTTGATGCAATTCCACCTCAAGGTACACAATCTTTTAGTTTTGATGCTGGAAAAGGAGCTTTCCTTTCACTTTCAACCATGTTTGTAAAATCTAACGATTTATTTTTAGGTTTTTCAGATACAGGATTAGCATTATATGATGCTAATGGAAATGCAACAACGGGTGATGTAACTTCTCAACTTAAATTATGGGATGCAGGAACCGAAGTAAATGAAGAGCCTGGAAATGGGCCTAATCAACCTATGAATCAACCTGGTCCAAATACTGGTGTTGATGAAAATGGTGTAATTCATTTAGTAAGCGACGGTTTTACGTATCCTTCAACCGAAACAATTATTAATATATCATTGGCACATAATGGAGGAACTATCTTTACAGTAACAATAAATAATGTTTCAGATACTTCAACTTTACCTTCGCCTTTAGCTCCAGGAGTTTGGGCTATTCACGGAGATCAAGCAAAATTATTTACCAACGGAGCAAATGCTTCAGCAGGAATGGAAAAACTAGCCGAAGATGGTGATAATAGCATGATGGATGGGTTTTTAATAAATAACAGCGGGTATTTATCTCCGTATGCTCCAGGTGTTTTTGCAATTCATAATAACGAAACAATGCCAATTTTCACAAACAATACTTCAGATAATGGAAATGGTTTAGAAAATTTAGCTGAAGATGGAGATCCTAGTATTTTGGGAGCATCTTTAAGTTCAATAAACGGAGTTTCAGAAAGTGGTGTATTCAACACTCCTGAAGGAGCCGGAGCACCAGGACCTTTATTACCAGACAATTCTTATACGTTCACTTTCACTGCGGAAGAAGGAGATTATTTAAACCTAGCTTTAATGTTGGTAGAATCAAACGATTTATTCTATGCATTTAATGATGAAGGAATCAGTCTTTTCAACAACGGAAATGCAATTTCAGGAGATATGACTTCTCAGCTTAACTTGTGGGATGCTGGTACAGAAGTAAACGAATATCCAGGAGCTGGTAACAATCAACCAATTCGTGGAGGAGCTGGAACTGGTACAAATGAAAACGGAAACGTAGTAGTAGTAGTTAATGATGGTTTCTCATATCCATCAACAACAGAAGCGATTAAAGTTACTATTGAAATTCAGTAGCTAATAACAATTATTTTGTGAGTTGCTCGCGGCATTTTAAAATTGTCGCGAGTTTTTTATTTTTTATAGTTTTTTATAATACCATTTTCAATTACGTGCGATAAAACTATCTGTGTTTTTGTTTCGCCATATTTAATTAACTGATCGATAAAAGATTCTAAATGTTTTTGATCTTTAAGTACTACGTGCATAACAAAATTTTCATTTCCTGTAATTCGATAACAATTTAAGACCTCATCATAAGTTTTTACTTTGTTTAAAAAAGGTTTTAATTTGCCCATAAATGCCCGAAGCGTAATAATAGCAGTTAATTGATAACCTACCTCAAAAGGAGAAACTTTAGTATGGTAACCATTGATAACTCCAGCATCTTCCATTTTTTTTATTCTTTCTGAAACGGCTGGCGAACTAATCCCTACTTCTCTTCCTATTTCAGCATTGGATTGACGGGCGTTCGTTTGAAGACATCGTAATATTTTCCAATTTAAAGCGTCTAATTGCATGTTAATGTGTTTTCGTTATTAATACATTGTTATTAAAGCAAATATAGCTTATTGCTTTAATATTTAAAGATGAAATATCAAAATAGTCTTTAATTTTGTATAAAAAGAAAGCTACAATAAATTGAAAATGAACGCTATTACCAATCATAATAAGCCTATATCGCCTATTCATAAAAAGGCATTGGAAATATTTACCCTATCTAGTCAGATTTCAAAATATTTAGTTCACGATTTAGCTCCATTACAGACCAATGGTTTTGAAGATCCTAATATTTACTTTACAGGTGACATTGTTCAGCAATCAAATTCATTAGCCCCAGAAATCGTACAAGCGGAAAGTAAAGTTTTTTCTGAAGAACGGTACCAACACATTTTATCACTTTCGCATTTAACCAATGTATTGTATAAAAATTGCGAACGTTTGGAAAGATCTAACAGTAACGGAAAAGAATTCCTTTCGATACTTCGGAAGGAGTTAAAAAAGTTTAAAAAGTTGCAACATATTTGGATGTTGACGCTTTAATCTAGAGCACTTTAATTTTAAGCTCTATCTACCGAAAGAAGGATTAATGTAATCAATTCACACTGTTTTTATTAACAACACTCCTACTTCGATCATTGTAAGCGATTCACATAATTTTCTAAAAAGAGAAAAGTGGTTCTCTGCTTACATATTCCTACGATACTGACCTCCAACTTCAAATAAAGCACTTGTAATTTCCCCAAGGGTACAAGTTTTACAAACATCCATTAAAGCTTCAAAAATATTCTCGTTATGAATGGCTTTTATTTGTAAATCTGAAAGTAATTCTTGAGATTCATTTTTGGTCGCTTTATGAAGGTTTTCAATTACTTTAATTTGATATTGTTTCTCTTCTTCGGTTGCTCTAATCACCTCTCCAGGAATTACCGTTGGAGAGCCTTTACTACTTAAAAATGTATTTACTCCAATAATTGGAAATTCACCATTGTGTTTCAATGTTTCATAATACAGACTTTCTTCTTGTATCATGCTTCGTTGATACATGGTTTCCATTGCTCCTAAAACCCCGCCTCTTTCAGTGATTCTATCAAACTCCAATAAAACAGCTTCTTCTACTAAGTCGGTTAACTCTTCAATAATAAAGGAACCTTGTATAGGGTTTTCATTTTTTGTTAAACCTAATTCCTTATTAATGATTAACTGAATTGCCATCGCACGACGAACACTTTCTTCCGTAGGTGTAGTAATCGCCTCATCATACGCATTGGTGTGTAATGAGTTACAGTTATCATTAATTGCATATAATGCTTGAAGCGTGGTTCTAATATCGTTAAAGTCAATTTCTTGAGCGTGTAAAGATCTTCCTGAAGTCTGAATATGATATTTCAACATCTGTGCTCTTGGATTAGCATCGTATTTTAACTTCATCGCTTTCGCCCATATTTTTCGAGCTACACGGCCAATTACTGAGTATTCTGGATCGATCCCATTACTGAAAAAGAACGATAAATTAGGTCCGAATTTATTGATATCCATCCCTCTGGAAAGATAATACTCTACATAGGTAAATCCGTTTGCTAATGTAAAAGCCAATTGTGTAATGGGATTGGCACCAGCCTCCGCAATATGATATCCAGAAATTGAAACCGAATAAAAATTACGTACTTGTTTTTCAATAAAATATTCTTGAACATCACCCATTAAACGCAAGGCAAACTCAGTTGAAAAAATACAGGTATTTTGTGCTTGATCTTCTTTTAAAATATCTGCTTGTACCGTACCACGAACTTGTTTTAAAGTATCGTATTTTATTTTTTCATAAACATCTTTTGGTAAAACCTCATCTCCAGTAACTCCTAAAAGCATCAATCCTAATTGATCGTTACCTTCTGGAATCGTACCTTGATAACTTGGACGCTCTATTCCTTTTTCTTTATAAATGGAAACAATTTTCTTTTCAACTTCCGTTTCCAGTTTGTGTTCTTTAATATACTTCTCACAATTCTGATCGATAGCAGCATTCATAAAATATCCCAACAACATAGGTGCCGGACCATTTATTGTCATACTCACCGAAGTCATTGGATGGCTTAAATCGAAACCAGAATACAATTTTTTAGCATCGTCTAAGCAACAAATAGAAACTCCTGCATTTCCAATTTTTCCGTAAATGTCTGGACGTTTGTCTGGATCGTTTCCATAAAGTGTTACACTATCAAAAGCGGTGGAAAGTCTTTTTGCAGGCATTCCTAGACTTACATAATGAAAACGTCTATTGGTGCGTTCTGGTCCTCCTTCTCCTGCAAACATACGAGTTGGATCTTCACCTGTTCTTTTAAAAGGATACAAACCTGAAGTAAACGGAAATTCTCCCGGCACATTTTCTTGCAATACCCAGCGTAATATATCTCCCCAAGCTTCATACTTTGGTAGACATACTTTTGGGATTTGCAAATGTGAAAGTGACTCGGTGTGAGTTTCAATTTTTATTTCTTTATCTCTTACTTTAAAGCAATATACAGGTGCTGTATAACGGTTAACTTTTTCGGTCCAACCTAAAATCACTTCCCAATTATAAGGGTCTAGATTCATTTTTACTCGGTCGAATTCTTTAATAAGAAGCTCTACAAACTCCTCATTGGTAGATTGCTTCGCTTTGCTCGTAAAGACATCTTCGTCTAAACCTGATTTTATTAAATGAGATTGTTCTGTTTCTCCATCTATAACAGAAATGATTGTCTTATAAATTCCGAAAAGCTTTTGAGCTACTTCAACTTGAGTGTTTACTCTAGAGTCGTAACCTCTATTATTTTCAGAAATTTCTGAAAGGTAACG
>JASFZG010000136.1:0-7901 GCA_046055745.1 Flavobacteriaceae bacterium
TTTTCGACGTTTTCATTTTCATTCAGTTTATAAACAATTCCGTTTTCTTCTCTTAAAAGACAACTATTATTATCGTTTAAAATAATTCGAACATAATCTACCCCGTTAACAGTTTCAATTGCTCCTAAAGAAAAATCTATGGTATCAGTACGACAGCATTCAACACCTTCAGGAGGATCAAAAAGCTCTGTATAAACATCTACATTCCAAGTGTTTCCTTCCTCAAGCATAGGAATGTATTGAGAAAAAGAAATTGCACTAAAAAGTAAGCTAATAATGAGTAGTAATTTTTTCATAATATAATAAGTTAATTAATAATCTTAACTTTATTAAATAGGGGAGTAACTCAATAAAGATACTAAATTTTTTCTGAAAGATATTTTGCAGTAAGGGACTCTTTGCTTTTTGAAACTTCTTCTGGAGTTCCTTCAGCCATTACTTTTCCACCTTTTTCTCCACCTTCCAAACCTAAATCAATAATATGATCGGCACATTTTATTAAATCTATATTATGTTCTACTACAATCACTGTATGCCCTTTATCTAACAATGCATAAAAGGAAGCTAATAATTTATTAATATCGTGAAAATGAAGTCCTGTAGTGGGCTCATCGAAAATAAATAGGGCTTTTTCTTTGGTGTTTCCTTTTACTAAAAAGGAAGCTAACTTAATTCGTTGTGCTTCACCACCAGATAGGGTAGAAGAACTTTGTCCTAATTGTACATAACCCAATCCAACATCTTGAAGCGGTTGTAATTTATTGGTAATTTTCTTTTCTCCATGAAGTTTAAAGAATTCAATCGCATCATCAACCGTCATACTCAAAATATCGTGAATACTTTTCTTATTGAATTGTACTTCTAATACTTCCTTTTTAAAACGCCTTCCTTTACAAATATCACATTCCAAATGTACATCTGCCATAAATTGCATTTCGATGGTGACTTCGCCTTCCCCTTTACAGTTTTCACAACGCCCCCCATCTACATTAAACGAAAAATGTTTGGCTTTATAACCTCGAATATCTGATAATTTTTGATGTGCGTATAGATTCCGAATATCATCGTAAGCCTTGATATAGGTAACAGGATTGGAACGGCTGGAACGCCCAATAGGATTCTGATTGATAAACTCTACATTTTTTAAACTTGAAAAATCTCCTTCAATTTTACTGAACTGTCCAGGTTTTTCGCCATAACCTCCAACTTCTTTTAGCATTGCAGGGTATAATATCTTCTTAACTAAGGTACTTTTTCCACTCCCTGAAACTCCAGTAATTGCCGTAAAACAACCCAAAGGAAAGGTTACATCTATATTTTTAAGATTGTTATGTCTGGCTCCAAAAAGTTGAATACTATTTTTTGAAGTCCTTCTTTTACTCGGAACTTCAATTGAAAGCACTCCGTTTAAATATTTGGCAGTAAGTGAATTTGATTTTAACAAATCATCATAGTTTCCTGAAGCAACTACCTCGCCACCAAAAGTTCCTGCCTCGGGACCAATATCAATTATCTCATCGGCAGCTTTCATTATATCTTCATCGTGTTCTACCACGATAACGGTATTCCCTAAATCTCGAAGGTTTTTTAATACTTCAATTAACCGTTCAGTATCTTTTGGATGCAGGCCAATACTAGGTTCATCAAGAATGTACATAGAACCTACCAAGCTGCTTCCTAGAGAAGTTGCCAAATTAATTCGTTGCGACTCGCCGCCTGATAAGGTATTTGATTTCCGATTTAATGTTAAATAACTTAGACCAACATCGATTAAAAATTTAAGTCGGTTGTTAATTTCAATCAATAATCGTTTGGCAATTTTTTGATCGTATTTATTTAAGGTTAGATTATTAAAGAAATCTACTGCTTTTTCTAAAGGCAATTCTACTAATTCCTGAATTGAAGTTCCATTAATCTTTACATAGCTAGCTTCTTTTCTGAGTCGTTTCCCTTTACAAGTGCTACATTTTGTTTTTCCTCGATAACGAGAAAGCATCACTCGATTCTGAATTTTATAGCTTTTAGAAGTTAATTCCTCAAAAAACTCATTCAATCCTGTAAAATATTTATTTCCATCCCATACCAATTGTTTTTGTTCTTCGGAAAGCTCAAACCAAGGTTTATGTATAGGGAAATCAAATTTATAAGCTGAATTTACCAATTGATCGCGATACCAACTCATACTTTCTCCACGCCAAGCAAATATGGCATTCTCAAAAACGGAAAGCGCCGTATTTGGCACTACCAAATCATCATCAATTCCAATAACGTCACCATATCCTTCACAAGTTTCACAAGCACCATAAGGATTGTTGAAACTAAATAAATGCACATTGGGAGTTAAAAATGTAATTCCGTCTGCTTCAAAGCGATTATTGAATTCTCTTAATGAGCTGTCTGAAAGGTTCTCAATATAAAGTACCCCTTTTCCTTCAAAGAAAGACATTTCTACCGCATCTGCTAGTCGGTTGTAAAAATCTTCGTCGTCTTTGGTGATGATGCGGTCTACCACTACATCTATTTTCTTCGGAAGGGATTTTCCTTTCAATTCATCCAAACGAAAAACGGTATTTTCAAATTTTACACGAGCGTATCCTTGTTGGGCCAATGCTTTTAATTTGTTTTCCATTGTCCTTCCTTCTTCTAATTGAATAGGAGCGAGGAGGAGGAGTTTTTCGCCTTCAGAAAACTGTTTTATATAATTGATTACATCAGAAATGTTGTCTTTTTTCACTTCATTTCCCGAAATTGGCGAAATTGTTTTACCAATTCTTGTAAATAATAATTTTAGATAATCATAGATTTCGGTGGAAGTCCCAACGGTAGAACGTGGGTTGGTAGAATTTACTTTTTGTTCTATGGCAATAGCTGGTGAAATTCCTTTGATGGAATCTACCTTAGGTTTGTTTAACCTACCTAAAAATTGACGTGCGTAAGACGATAAACTTTCAACATACCTTCTTTGCCCTTCAGCATAGAGTGTGTCGAATGCGAGGCTAGATTTTCCACTTCCAGATAAGCCCGTTATTACTACCAATTTGTTTCTTGGAATAGCAACCGAAATGTTTTTAAGATTATGTAATCTTGCTCCTTTAATAAGGATGTTTTTTTTTGGATCTAGCTTGTCGAAATTCAATTTGAAAAAGTCTATTTTTTAATGAATTTAGCAAAGATACTATTTAGTCTTTGAGTATGGAAAAAAGAAGATTTTAAATGTTTTTTTAGAAAAATCTTAATTTTTTTTGCATTTGTTAACAGTTTGTTATTATATTTACCCCTCAGAAACACAATAATTAAATCATTGCCTATAGTATAATATTACTTTTTTAAATAAAAATCTAAGACTAAACAACCCCCAATAATAGTTGTTTGTTATTTAAAAGTATTGTTATGATTAAAAACAAATCTACAGATGCGCAATTAGTTAGTGCGTATATTAAAGGCGATGAGTGTGCAATTAGCGAACTTATTACAAGACATAAACAAAGAATATATAGTTTTATATATTCCAAAGTATATGATAGAGATGTCACTGAAGATATTTTTCAGGATACATTTATAAAAGTTATAAAAACCTTAAAAAAAGGTGCTTATAACGAAGAAGGTAAATTTATTCCTTGGGTGATGCGAATTTCTCATAATTTGGTGATTGATCATTTTAGAAAGAATAATAGAATGCCAAAATTTGAAAATAATTCAGATTTTAATATTTTTTCTGTGCTGTGTGATGGTTCATTAAACGCTGAAAAGAAAATGATTAAAGGTCAGGTTGAAAGCGACTTAAGAAGGTTGATTCAGGAATTGCCAGATGATCAAAAAGAAGTACTGTTAATGCGTGTTTATAAAGAAATGAGCTTTAAAGACATCAGCGAACAGACAGGAGTAAGTATTAATACTGCTTTGGGAAGAATGCGTTATGCACTAATTAATTTACGCAAAGTAATTGATAAACATAACATTGTGTTGACGAATTAATACAATAAATCATTTTTTGTTTCGTTTACAAGGTAATACTAACCTCAAAAAGCGGATAATATGCAAAAAATGTACTCTAAAACCTCACGTATGGAGCGCGTGAATAAAAATATGGTTCCAAAAGAAGAAACAATAAAATTTCTTCTGGATTATTCAAAGGCTTTAAGTGTTATAGATTATAATAAATTGAAGTTTGAAGCACTTCTAAACTAAACTTTGGGAAAACCTCGAAAGAAATTTCGAGGTTTTTTTATGCTTTATTTTTTCATTTTGTAATATTCATTTATCACAGATTTTCTACCAATTGTTTTAGTAATCACATCTTTTTCTAAATCCCAACCTCTTGCTTGTGAGTATTGCCTTCCGTAGAAAATAATTTGAAGATGAAGTTTGTTCCATAAATCTTCAGGAAACAATCTTTTAGCATCTTTTTCAGTAACTTTTACGTTTTTTCCATTGGTTAACCCCCAACGATACATTAATCTATGAATATGTGTATCCACAGGAAATGCAGGAATATTAAAAGCTTGTGACATTACAACACTAGCGGTTTTATGACCTACAGCAGGAAGCGCTTCTAAAGCTTCATATGTGTTTGGTACTTGACCATTATATTTTTCTATTAATATTTCAGATAACCCATGAATTCCTTTCGATTTCATTGGTGATAAACCAACAGGCCTAATAATATCTCTAATTTCTTCTACAGTAAGCTTGACCATATCGTATGGATTATCTGCAATTCCGAATAAGATAGGAGTAATTTTATTAACCCCTTTATCGGTGCTTTGAGCTGAAAGTAATACTGCAATTAATAATGTATAAGGATCTTTATGCTCTAAAGGTATTGGTGTTTCAGGATATAAGTCGTTTAATATTTTAATTACGAAATCTACCTTTTCTTGTTTTGTCATTTTGCTTACTTTTACACAAAAATAAAGAAATGGACACATTAAAAGCAGGAGATTCGGTTCCAAATTTTATAGTAAATGATCAAGATGGGAAATCTATCTCATTTTCAGATTATAAAGGGAAACGAGTAATCGTTTTTTTCTATCCTAAAGCGAGTACACCAGGTTGTATTATGGAGGCTTGTAATTTAAGAGATAATTACGAAGAATTACAAAAGCAAGGCTATGAATTACTGGGCGTTAGCGCCGATAGTGAAAAGAGGCAAACAAATTTTAAAAATAAATACAAATTTCCATTTCCACTTTTAGCAGATGAAGAAAAGGAAGTAATTAATGCTTTTGGAGTTTGGGGGCCTAAAAAATTTATGGGAAGAGAGTACGACGGAATTCACCGCAAAACTTTTATTATTAATACGGAAGGGATCGTAGAACGTGTGATAGATAAAGTAAAAACGAAATCTCACGCTGCTCAAATATTGGAAGAATAAAAACTTATTCTATTTAGTAAAATTGACAATGTTGATTAATTACCTATAAAAAAAATGATGATTAATAAAATTCCATTCCTTCTTATTTACAGCAGAATTTTATTTGGAATAATGATTGGCTTATTGGCAATTTATAAAATTGAAAATTATTCCAATTGGATAGTATTCTTAATGATTATTGGTTTAATTACTGATGTATTTGACGGAATTATAGCTCGTAAACTCAATGTTTCAAACGAAAAACTAAGAATATGGGATTCAAATGTTGATCAGTTTTTTTGGTTAATAATTATCATCTCAGTTTTCTATTTAAATATTAATTTTTTGAAAGAAAACAAAACCTGGATAGGGGTAATAGTTTTACTTGAATTGATGTCTTACCTAATTAGCTTTATAAAGTTTAAGAAAACTATAGCTACTCATTCAATTTTGGCGAAATTTTGGACACTCTCTTTACTATGGTTTCTAATTGATTTAACTCTCAATTCAACAAGTCAATTAGCCTTTTTTATCTGTATAGTTTTAGGGGTAATTTCAAGAATAGAAATAAATATAATCATACTTAAATTAAAAAAGTGGGTAACTGATGTTCCTTCAATTTTTGTAGTTTCAAAAATAAATCGTGGAATTAAAATAAAAAAGAATAAACTATTTAATAGTTGAAAATCAGAGGTAATAAAGTGAACAAAGACCGCAAATTTTTAAAATTGGTTTTTAAGATTGAAAAGTTAATAACATAATATTATAATTTGGCTCTGTGTTGAACTAAAATATATTTAAATACTTCGTTTCATGCATAAGCCGTTATTTCCATCCAAAAAGTTTCTGTTTCTTAACAATATCAGAAACACCCTCTGGTAATAATTCTTCCCATCCAGCTTCTTTATTCTGAATCATTTTTAAAACTTTTCTAGAAAAAATATTTAAATGCTCTTTATTAAAATCTTCAATATCTACCACTTTTCCGTTGTATTTAAAGAATTTATAAAGCTCTTTCATTCTAGGATGAACTTTCAGGTTTTCACTATTGGTGTATTCTCCAGTTTTTGGATTCAACATTGGATATAAATACACTTTTAAATCTTTAAAGAATAACTTTCCGAAGGCTTCTAAGATTCCACCACTTAAATGGCGGTAATACTTTTCATCAAAAATATCGATCAAGTTATTAACACCAAGTGCTAAGCCCATTCTCTTTTTGGTATAAGCTGAAAAATATTCTACCAGTTTATAATACTCCTGGAAATTAGAAATCATTACCGTATGACCCAAAGAACAAAGCAATCGAGCACGAGACATAAAATCTTCTTCGTTAAT
The DNA here is from genome assembly GCA_046055745.1 of Flavobacteriaceae bacterium. Lineage (GTDB taxonomy): Bacteria > Bacteroidota > Bacteroidia > Flavobacteriales > Flavobacteriaceae > Marifrigoribacter. The sequence goes on from JASFZG010000136.1 coordinate 6,692, forward strand.
TTCTCCTTCGGCTCTTAGATTTGATAATGTAATTTCAAAAATAACTAAAGTTCTATCTTCATCTACCCGTTTTTCTTTCTTAAACATCTCTAACGACTTCTCGTACATATCAATGTTTACTTTAGTTACGGGTCTAAAACTTCCACGTAAAGCAAGAATATTTTTCTTATATAATATAGATGCTGGAAGAATGTTATTTCCATCTGGTCCAAACATCACTGCTTCCGTCATACTATTTTTTACTAATTGTAAACTCATTAAACGGTTATCAACATTTTCAAATTGAGGTCCTGAAAAGTTAATGGTATCAATTTCAATTTTATCTTTATCAATATGATCGTATAAATAACGTAGCAGCTTTTTTGGCTCATTAAATTTATAATAGGCTCCATAAATTAGATTTACACCTAAAATACCTAAAGTATTTTGTTGCAAAGTAGCCTCGTTTTCATGAAATCGAATATGCAATGAGATTTCGTTATACTCTCCATTAGGTTCAACTTGATAACGAATTCCTAACCAACCATGACCTTTGTATTTTTTAGCAAAATCAATGGTAGTTACTGTATTTGCATAAGTAAAAAATATTTTATTAGGATGTTTTTCTCTTGTAATACGCTGCTCAATTAAACCAATTTCATGTGAAAGCATTGTTTTTAAACGAGATTCCGTGACATACCTTCCATCTGGTTCAATTCCGTAAATGGCATCACTAAAATCTTTGTCGTAAGCAGACATTGTTTTGGCAATTGTACCCGAAGCTCCACCAGCTCTAAAGAAATTACGAACGGTTTCTTGTCCCGCTCCAATTTCAGAAAAGGAACCATAAATGTTTTGATTTAAATTTATTCGGAGTGCTTTGCTTTTAATTGTTGGAATATTTTCTATTTCCTTATCTCCAATGATAGTTACAGACATAACATTTTTATTTTTTTAAAATACAAAGTTACTAAATACCATAGGGAAACAAAATAAATACTGTTATTTTTGTGTGAATGAAATCAGAATTGACAATCACTTTTTTAGGAACAGGAACATCTCAGGGAATCCCCGTTATTGCTAGCGATCACCCTGTTTGCAAAAGTGATAATCCTAAAGATAAACGCTTAAGAGTGTCCGTTTTAATTTCTTGGAAGGATATAAATATTGTTATTGACTGTGGTCCCGACTTTCGGCAGCAAATGTTGCGAGAAAATGTTACTAAATTAGA
>JASFZG010000137.1:0-13347 GCA_046055745.1 Flavobacteriaceae bacterium
GTTTAGAGTTTTTAAAGATTGATTATTCTTTAGGATATCTGTTAATGTCTTTATGCTGCCAAAGTAAATTAACAATACTCCACTTACCATCAAGTTTAATTAAGTGCAAGTATTCAACCCAATTATCGGAATATAGTTTAACAGTTGCAATACGATTGTAAATATCTAGTATGATGACTTGATTGCTAGGTTTTGGAGGAAAGCGCGTATTTGATTTATTCCAATTTTCAGCATTTTTAATCATACGCTCTTTCGATATGTAGGTAACCACTTCTTTTTTCAGTTCTCTGTTATAACCTATGGTAACTTTATTTAAGCTGTCATTCATTACTTCATTCATTAAATCTGGCTTTAATTCTTGCAAAGCAATTAGATATCCTAAAGATATTCTTTTAATTTCTAAAGTGTCTTTTTGTAAAGCCGTTTTACTTAATGTAACATGTTGATTACTTGCAATAACTCTGCCACGTAAAAACTTCATGTTTGGATTGTAATGTCCTTGTTTGATATAATTCCCAACGGCATCGTATTCCTTCGTTCCTATAGCTAGTCCAAACTGATTTATAACAAGCTTGTTATTTACATCATGATAGGTGTATTTTACATGGTTTCCGTTTTTATCATAGGTATCTTGATATGATGCCACACCACCAGAATTATTAATAATTTCTAAATCTTCATTTAAATTATAGTTTGCAATTGGGCTACCATCTTTTCTAAATAGCATTCCTGTAATTCCAAATTCAAAATAACTAGAAAGATTTTTAGGTTCACCTTTTAGATTAAATCGTTTTTCAACGACCATGTTTCGTTTTTTAAACCAACGGTATTCAGAAATTTTCCAGTTAGATTCCATCGGTTTTTCATTAACATCAAAGAATTCTAATTTGGTATAATTGCCTTTTTTATCTTTCGAGAAAATTTCTTTATAAACTTCACGGTCGTTTGTAATTCTTTTTCCGATTTTATTAAGAAAAACTCGAGTTTCTTTATTGTTTTCGTGGGTAATGATGGTTTTGTAAGCTCCTATGGATCCTAATGAATGTCTTCTTTCTGTAAAATAATGATTGTTCGTGATTTCAATCAATTCTTTATCATCATTGTATTTAAAAATATAATGAGAAGTTTTTTTTGCTGTGTTTTCATCAATCGGATAGGTACCAACAAGTTTGATGTACGGAGATACATGATTGTATCTTAAATGTCTGTAGTATTTATTCGTAGAATTACTTTGCGCTAGTGCTATAAACGATATGCATAGTACAAAAAGAGAGATTAATAATGTCTTGATATTCATATTCTTAATATTATTGATTGTTCTTTTTATTGATAGCTTTTCTTTTGCTTCTATTTCATGTAAGACCCCGCCTGTTTAAACGCGCTTTTTGATTTATTTTAAAAGCTTGTTCGTAAAGTTTTAGAGAGGCCGTAAGGTTTTTTTCATGATATCGTTTTTTATATTTGCAATATATGTCAGGAATATGATGGCATATGTTTTAATAGCTGTATAGTGTTATAAAGAATCTATAAAGTGACTTATTGGCTATAAAAAGGTTTGTTTGCGATAAAGCAATGTTTAACTTCTCTTTATTCGATTTGGTCTATAAAACACAAGGTGATTTAGTGTTTTACTTAAGTTTGAAATTAGGTTTGTTTTCTTGAAGGCTGTTAAACGTTTCGTATGTTTAAATTGATACATATTGTTACGTTGTGTTTACCTCCTATTATAAATTGTATATTTTAGCAATGATGAAAAAAATACTATCTACAAATATTTTTCAGAAAATAATCTTTTGGGTTATTATGTTTCTCTATTTATTAAGCTCTTATTGGTTAAGAGAAGATGATAAGGTATTTATTGTTGTATATATTGCTTTTAAAGTATTTTTACAGTTTTTATTTAGCGTTCTTATCATCAATTTTTTGATTCCGTATTTATTAAACAAGCAACGAATTGTATTATTCGTTGTTTCTACCCTTATATCAATTTATTGTATTCAAACGTTTTATGGTGTTGTAAGAATCAATTATTTTGAATTGCAATTCCCTGAGATTTTTAAAATGAAACCGCCGTACATGATTTTGAATAGGATGACTTCCTTTTTTGCTTTTGTAAATAATATTACGTGGGTTGTTTTTCCTTCTATTATTTTAATAGCCATTAAATACTATCAAGATCAAAAAGATATTGTTGAGCTAAAAGAACAAAAGAAAACTACCGAGCTCAACCTTTTAAAACATCAATTAAATCCACATTTCCTATTTAATACCTTAAATAACCTGTATGCTTTAACCTTGAAAAAATCGGATAAAGCTCCAGAAGTTATAGCAAAATTATCGGAGATTTTAGACTATATGTTGTATCAATGTAAAGATAAATATGTACCTATAGATAAGGAGGTTGAGTTATTGGATAACTACATTACTCTAGAAAAGGTGAGGTATGGTAGTCGGATAGAAGTCTCATTTGAAAAGTATATTAATAGCGATGTGAAAATAGCTCCTTTAATTTTATTGACCTTTGTTGAAAATGCGTTTAAGCATGGCGTAAGTCAAGAATTGAAGAAAGCCATAATAACGCTATATATTTCAGCTACAGACAAGGAAATCGTTTTTAAGCTAAAAAACACGAAACCGCAATCTAATATTGAAAATACGTTAGGTGATAAAACTTCTATTGGAATGCGCAATTCAGAAAAACAGTTAGAACTGCTATATCCAAATGCCTATTTATTAGACGTTAATAATACAAAACTCGATTATAGTTTAGAATTAAAATTAAAGCTACATGAAAAAGTATAAATGTGTAATTGTTGATGATGAAGAATTAGCGAGGGAATTGATAGAGTCTCACCTTAATCAATTACTTGATTTTGAAATAGTCGCTATTTGTGCATCTGCAATTGAAGCTAGCAGTGTGTTAAAAAAAGAAACGATTGATTTAATTTTTTTAGATATTGAAATGCCAGTTTTAAAAGGAACAGAATTTTTAAAGAATTTAGCCCATAAACCTAAAGTGATATTTACTACCGCTCATAGAGAATATGCTATTGAAGGGTACGAATTGAATGTGGTCGATTATTTATTAAAACCCATTGTTTTTTCTCGATTTTTTAAAGCTATTGAGAAATTTTTAGATACACAAACTGTTTTAGAATCTAATCATATAATAGAAGATTCTAATCATATATTTGTTCAAAGCAACAAGAAGAATATAAAAATTTTATTTGAAGAAGTCCTTTATATTGAAAGTATTAAGGATTATGTGAAAATTCACACTACAAAAGATAAACTTATAATAAAACATGGCCTCTCTACATTTGAAGATAAACTAGATGAACGTTTTATAAGAGTGCATAGGTCTTATATTGTTAATTCTCAAAAAGTTACAGCCTACACAAAACAGGATGTTGAAATTGGTGATATAGAAATTCCTATAGGTGATTATTACAAAAAAAGAGCTTTAGAAAAGTTGAAATTTTAGAATTTTGATTATTAAATGGCGAAATGTTAACATCTTTGGTTTTGTCTCATCTAGTTTGGAGGAAAAATAATAATTGCAACTTTTAAAAAATAACTTTTTTAATCATTAATATACCGATTGGTATGATAGAAATATTATAAATATGAATATACAACTTATTCGAAATGCGACATTAAAGCTCAATTATGCTGGGAAAAATATTCTGGTTGATCCTATGCTCTGTTCAAAAGAAACATTTGAACCATTTGTTAAAGGGCTAAAAAGAAATCCAACTGTAGATTTAAAAATCCCTGTGAATGAAGTTATTAGTAATCTTGATTGTGTATTGGTAACTCATTCTCACCCAGACCATTTTGATAATCTTTCAGGCGAATTATTATCAAATGAAATTAAATTATTCTGCACACCAATTGACCACGATTTTTTCTTAAAACAAGAGTTTTCAAATATAGAAGTAATTGAAGATAAGACTAATTGGGAAAGCATAACAATAACAAGAATAGAAGGTAAGCACGGAAGCGGTCCAGTTTTACCATATATGGAACAAGTATCTGGTTACATTTTACAATCTAATAACGAACCTACTATCTATATCGTGAGTGATAGTATTTTGATTGATGAAGTAAAGAAAGCAATAGAAATTTTTAAACCTGAAATCATTATTACAAATTCTGGTGGTGGAATAATTCCAAGATTTGAAGCTTATCCTGTATTGATGAACGAAAAACAGACGATAGAATTAATAAGGTTAGCTCCTAATTCAAAAGTAATTGCTGTTCATTTAGAATCCATTGATTTTTGTAGAACAACAAGAAATTCTTTGAGAAAATTCGCTTCGGAAAAAGGAATCTCGGAGAGCCAATTATTTATACCTAAAGATAGCGAAGTTTTAAAGTTTTAGAATAAAAAAATCATACACATTATATGGTATTAATTAGAAAATATGAAAACGAGTTTAGAGCATTTATATCCAATTTTCCGTTTTTAAATGCTGATGAAACTGAAATTATCGTTGAGAATACATTACTTCGAGAATTCAGAAAAGGAAGTACCTTACTTAAAGCAGGAAGTATCTCCAAAGAATGCTATGCTGTAATAAGGGGTTGCGTAAGAGAATTCTACATAAAAGATGGATTGGAAAAAACTACTGCATTTTTTACAGAAGGTCAATCTGTCAATTCTTTTTCAAGCTATACTAGTCAAGTTCCTTCTAAGCATTATTTGGAATGTTCTGAGGACTGCCTCCTGACAGTAGGTAATCAATCTTTAGTTGATCAAATGTGTGAACGAATCCCACGACTTACTGAATTCATAAAAAACGAAGTTGAAAAGGATGCTGGAGCACTTCAGGAAAGAATGGCCTCTTTTATGACCTCCTCTCCCGAAGAACGCTTTTCAGACTTAATGGAAAATAATCCTGATTTGATGAATCGAGTTCCACAACATCAAATTGCTAGTTATCTTGGTGTGACTCCTGAATCGCTAAGTCGAATTAAAAAGAGAGCTTATCGTAAGAAAATATGAACGCGTTTAAGTCGTAGCTTCATTCTTTACCCCATTAATCAAAAGCCAAAAAGCGAACCAAAATTCAGCAATTACAGCCAAAACGAGCAAAGATGAAAACAAAACAGTAAGTATCTCTGAATTCATTAGAGTGAACTGAATAAAGCTATCTCCTAGATAGCCAACACTTCCTATCAGCATTATAATACCCAACCATTTGGGAGTTTTACCTGTTTTTCGAATGACATAGCCAAGCGTGAAAAGATGAATAGCAAAGAAAATCTGCCAAGCCAATTCACCATATTTATGAGCCTTAAAAAAAAGAAGCGTTAGGGATTCCAACTCAGCGGAACTAAATGCAATAAGGTATTCAGGTTGGGTCATAATTATTGCAGGAATCATGTAGTTAATAAGATTCGCTCCCATGATTATGGCCATCGCAAGTCTGGAATAAGTAGCAATGGTCATTCCAGTAGTGCTAACTGATTTGAAGAGCTGATAGAGCATCACAGTAAGTACTGTTTCTAAAATCAATACAGCAATATCTCCTGCTATTCCCCACCTAAATAATTCTTGATGATCCATTAGATTCTGAAGTGTAAGCACTGCATTTTCATCGGCTACAATTTTACTTGGCATATAACCTATACTAAATCCACCTATTATGGCAATAATAAGATATAAAAGACCAGCTAATTGCGAATATGCCTTTCCTTGAGTTTGAAGTTTTGAGAGTATCATTTTTTAAATTTTATTTTATACAAAAGTAGCTCTCAAAAGAAACTTATACATTGACTTAAGATAAGAAATGAAATATCAGGAGATTCTACCTAATGTAATTTGAGTAACTTGATTGCTAATAATAGAACACCATAAACCAAAAGCTATCACAATAAAGTAGTATTTTTAATATTAGCGACAGCTTTATTTGTTATAATTTGCTACAAATCAATAAAAAAAACATTAAATGTGTAAGGTTTATAATTCACCACTTCTAAAGCGATAAGGTGTTGTTTTCATATTCAAAACAGAAAAAGAAATGGCTATTTTTACTTGAAGATAAGTGTGTTATTTAGTTTTGTATAAATATACGGAAAACTAAAGCCGTTAATTAAAGGAGTTTTTAAGCTTAGAATACTAGTGAACAAAATTAATATAGAAAAGAGTTGTTTTTTAACTCAGTTCTTTGTTAGCACCAGTTTTTTTATTTCATAAGTTCAATTACAATTCCAAATGTTGCTATTATCAAACATAAAGGTGAAAAGAGTTTTGTGTCCAATTTTCCGAAATCCGTATTTTTTACACTTTTAAAAAATCCGACATATTTAAATTCTCCAATTGCTCGTAAAAGAAATATTGCTGGAATTATCCAGCTTCCATATTTCATTATCCATTCAGGAAGATTATATTCAATTAGACCAGACTTGAACACATATAAAATTCCGAATGCTGTTAATCCAATTCCAACTATTGCGCTATCCATTTTTTTCGGATTTAATACTCTATCTCCGTTCTCTTTGGTTGGTAACGATTCTGAAAACCCAAATTTCCCTCCAATAACCCAATTGAAATGAATCATTCCAAGTCCAATTAGTATTAAGCTTAATAAAATTGATAAAATCATAATTTAAGTTCGTTTTTCTCTAATGTTCGTTAAGGCACATGCTTTACACAAGATTTTGACTCCATATCAACGCTATTGTCAATTAGAACTTTGTTATTACTTATGTTTTTTATTTGAAAAACTCCCATTGGAATTTTCATTTGTTTGTATCCTTCCTTAAGTTCTTTTTTTGTTTTCATATTATATAAACCCTAATTGTTTCATTACTGTTATTCTGTCGAAAACTTGAGTATGTCCATTAATCAAATTGTCTTTGAAATGATAAATAGTCATTCCTTTAGTGTTAATGGCTTTTTTAGTTGGAGGATATCCTCCAATCATTCCAAGATTTGTTCCTGTTAGAATCCAAGTTATTGCCACGTGATTTTCTTCTGGAATTACTGATGTAATTTCAAAATTCATATCTGGAAATGAATTAAATGAAAATTTCAATCGTTCTTTAAATTCGGAATGAGTTAAGGTTTTTCCTTCCCAAGGGTCAGTAGTATCAAGATGAATTGTATATTCTTTATGAACATATTGTTCAACTTTATCAAAACTTTGTTTATTCCAAATTTCGTCCATAAATTCCCGAAGAAATGATTCTTTATTCATAGTATTTTTCTTGAGTTTGTTTAGTGTTTTCTTGAGTTTTTTTTAACAGACTTTTTTTTCATTCCAAATAGAAACCTCATTATATTGTAGGGACGAATAAACAAATGATATATTGTGATGATAACACAGAAGCATACAATTAGTAAAAATAAAAGTTTTAATGAAACCTCATCTTTAGTACCAACTACATAATAGGCTATAATAACAATTACTGTCTGATGTAAAATATAAAATGGATATACAGCTGTGTTCATATAATTGAGTAATCTACTGTTTTTGTTTAAATACTTACTTCCATATCCCAAGAAGGTAAATACCCACATCCAAGAGTTAAAATTTACAAGTCCAATAAATAGATAGGTTTGTGGCTTTTCAATCCAGTTCTCCCAAATATCAAAAGGTTCCCAACCGTTCCATCTCAAGATGTTAATCAGTAGGATTGAAAGAAATGCTAAACTTAAAAACAGATGCCTTTTTGATTCAAGTAACTCCATTGCTTGTTGGAATCTGAAGAATAGTAGCCCCGCAATGATGAAGAATATGAAAAATGAATGTCTTGCTATATCATGTATTAAATCGTATGTGGTTTTATAATGAACTGATAAAAATGTGTATGGAATTATTGCTATAAAAACAAAAATAAATATTGAATTAGGTCTTTGAAAAAAAGAACCTAAGATTTGCGTAAACTTATTGTCTTTTTGCAATGCATAAAATAACGGGATAGACAATATATTATAACAAAATAAATAGGGGATAAACCACAAATGTAACCAGTGAAAGTTACCATTAGGCCACCATTTAAATTCTAAAAACGATTGATAAAATTCAAAATAGGTTTGGTCAATTCCTTCTAATTTCCGTTCAAAATATATTTGAGGAGCAACAAGAATAAAAGTCCAAATAATCGTTGGAATTATTAAACGCATAAACCGCTGAATAGTGAATGCTTTCCAATCTAATCGTTTCATAAGAATATAAGAGATATATCCAGAAACAAAGAATAGTAAAGGCATTCTGAAAGAGGCCATCCAATAATTAATTTCCAATAAGACATTACTCGTCTCAGAATTTTTGATGTGCCAACCCCATTCTGCTACAAAAACCATAAAAACATGGTAAACGAACATCATTAAAATGGCAATCACTCTTAATGAATCAATGTAATAATATCTAGTTGTTTTCATTCCTTATTTTTTTAGCGAAAATAAGTTTATAAAAATCTAAAATGTAGATTTTGTGACGGTTGACAAGCTTTTGTGATAGATAGCAAGTTTTGTTACACGCGTTTCATATTCAAGTTGAAATTTGCAATCATATTTCTTGAAACGGGTGCAATATATTTATTAATGTGAAGCTGATAACCTTGGGCATTTCCATTAATTTTTTCTATGTAATTACAATTTACTAGATAGGAACGATGTGTTTTAATGATGTTTGGATATGTTCTTAAAAGAGCTTCTAAATTCTTTAGTGTAACCCTTAATAATACTTTATCTGGGTGTTGCTGGTTAAGATATATTTCTAAATAGTTTCCTTCTGATTTAGCAAACATAAATTGGTTTATGTCTAGTTCTAAATCATCAATTTTTATACTATTTTTTACCTCTTTTGTTGTTGTGGTATTATCTTTAAGGTTATAATTTAAAGCATTAGCATTGTTGTTGTTTTTAACTTTTAATCTATTAAAGTTTATGGGGATTAAAATCGTGATAAATAAGGCACCTACTAAAAACGTATTGGTAATTTCTTCATACAGATAATGTAAAGACCAATTGTTTACATTGTTATAAATAATATCTCGAATCAAAAATTGGACTAAACCTATAATTAGAAAAAAGAGGAAAATAAAAAGTGCTTCTTTTATAATGTTCCATTTATCCTCTAATTTCAGTATTTTTCCAATTAAAGATAGAATATAAAGAACAATCGCTGGAGTTAGCGAATGAATCATTGATACCCAGAAGTAATTCATTTTGTGCTCTGAATACTCTACATTAAAAGGCTCGAATGCATAATTAAAAAAGAAGGTCATAAAAAAAAATAGAGCAATTATTATTTTCAGACTTTTCCCTTCATAGTAGAATGGATAGGGTTGTATTAAAAATTTGGTAATATTATTTTTCAAAGTTTTTGATTTCAGGAGGATGTTTGCATTAAAGACAACGACCTGCTAAACGCAGTTCTGTATTTTTTGAGTAAATATAAAAAATTTGGACAACAATTACCGGAGAAGGAGACTTTTACTTAATCTTCGATAATTGTTCATCAAATAGATAACAAGGTTATCGTTATTTGTCAAATTCTGATTATTGCGAGCAAAAAAGGCAGAAACAAATTGCTATTAGCTCCTGTTGTAACATCGTTTTGGCTAGATGCCCAGTTAAAGCTGTATCCTTATAAAAAAGCAGTATCTCAATTTGGTTTAGCAGGTCGTTGTAACACATTTTTTTTGTGGTGGGAGTGCGAAGCACGTAGCAACAAAATCAGCTTTAGCTGAATGTGTTACAACGATTTGTATAAGAATAGTAGCGGGTTTAAAGGCACAAATATTTCAATTAATCACTAAACGTTGTACAAAGATACTCACTTTGAATTTAGAATAAAAACAGCTATTATTTTTATACAGCTTAAGTTATTTATTTTTCAGTCGTTTAATGTGATTTTTAAATTCCTCCTCTCTTTTGTAGTTATGTTTTTTTGATGTTTCGATAGCTTGTTTATAAACAGAAATAGCACCTTCAATTTTACTGTCTAATTCGTAGGTGTTCGCTAATAAATTCATTAAACCAACATCAAATGGGTAGGCTTCTACACTTCTTTTAAGAACAGTAATTGCCTCTGAAAACCTTTCTTTTTCTCTTAAAGTAAAGGCTAAACTAACATAGGATTCAGCAGATTGTTTGGCCGAATTTCCATATTTGGACATTATATTGTTTTCATGCTTTAAAAAAGCTTTATCACTGTAATCTTTATATAAACTTTCAGAAAATTCCATATCTGAAAATAAAAATTTTAAACCATAGTAATTAGATAATAAAGTTGAAGACATATGACCTTCTTTCTCCATCTCTTTTCGTTCGAATCGCAAGTTTTTAGGTTTATTTTCAGCAACTACATCTGTAAAATTTTTGAGTTCTTTCCGCATTCCATATTCTTCACCAGACTCATATGAGCCTATACCGAAAAATAGTGTTTTATCTAAATCTGGATGTGTTTTAAAAAAAGTGTCGGCTTTTTTGGTTAGTTCCTCACCATTCCACCACATTGCGGGACTCATAATGATAAAACCGCTAAACAAATCAGGTTTCTCAATAAGAGTAGAAGCTGCAAATAACCCTCCTAAAGAATGCCCTTCTAGGATTCTAAATGAATTGGTTCTATAATTTGAGTCCACAAAAGGAATCAATTCTTTTTGAATAAAATCTAAGAACTTTTTACCTCCTCCGCTTTCAGGATTGTTTTCGCTAGCAGTTAAAGTAAAATCTCTTATTCGATTTGTGCTTTCGATACCTACAACTATCATTGGGGGAATACTGCCAGTCCTTGCCAAAACTTCAATAGCTCCCATAACATGCCATATATTTTGTAAACCATCGGTTAAATACAGTACTGGATATTGAGCTTCAGAATTAGCATAATCCTTTGGCAAAGAAATTATTATTGGTCGTTCTTCATTTAAAATCGTTGACTTTAAATATTGCTTGGCTCCAATAGTTAATTCTGTTGTTTTTTGGTTTTTTTTTGTTTCGGTATCTCCTTTAGGTAAATTAGTTTGACACCCACATAGTAATGTAATACTTAGTATTCCGCTTAAGATATTATTATTCATTATACTTATTTTTTTTAGTAAAGACGACTGAATTTAATCAACGTGACAATAGTTTGGATTTAATTGGCTACAACGATTTGTATAAGAATAGTAGCGGGTTTAAAGGCAAAAATATTTCAATTAATCACTAAACTTTGTACAAAGATACTCACTTTGAATTTAGATTAAAAAAAGCTATTATTCTTATACAGTGTTACCTGCCGGCTTTTGTTATTCGAAATAATAGTTAGTCAAAATTTTATTAAATTCAGTTGGATTATGCTTCCAAGGAATATGACCAGATTTCTCTATTATTTTTAATTGTGCCGTTGGAAACCGATTAATTAATTCTTTTTTACTTTCTCCATAAACATCATTCTCTCCATAAGTTATTAGTACTGGATAATTCGGATTTTTGAATTCCGTTAATGGTTTGTATTTAATTATTTCTTTTCTTGTTTTGTTAACAGGTCGCGCATGTATTTTATCAAAAAAGACATCTTTAATTTTTACTTCAGAGTAACCATGGTGGTAGTTTTTTAACACTTGCTTAAATAGTTTTCTGTACGCTTCGTCATTACCAAACATACCCAAAAGAGAATTCCATCCCATATTCATCCATTCTCCTTTTGAAGTAATCTGTTTATTAAATTGCATAACTTCTTTTTCTGTTTTCTTCCAATTTTTATTTGTGCCTGAACTTGGACTACATAAAAATAGACTTATGATTTTATCAGGTCTTTCTTCTGCATAGATTTGAGCATAAAGGCCACCCCAAGAATGACCAAAAAGGTGAAAGCTATCTATTTTTAAGTGTTTACTGATTGCATCAATATCTGAAATGTAGTCTTCCATTTTATATCCACAACCATTACATTCTGATAGTCCAACCCCTCTTTGCTCAAAGGTTATTACCTGAAATTTATCTTTTAATTGTTCAACCACTTCCAACATATCATCTGGAACTCCTGGACCACCGTGTAATAAAATTATAGTTTCAGTCTGGTCACTTGAATAAACTTTTACATTTAATATTGTGTTTCCGTTTTTAATAAGTTTGGTGTTTTGTGCTGATACATTCATAAATCCGAGTATTGAAAAGAATACGATAATTGCTTTCATATTTTATTTTTAATAATTATGATACAAATGTAGAATGGAAGTTATACCTATCCATTAACAAATGATAAAAAGCAATTAATCAGATTAATCTTTGCGAAGTCTGCTTAAAGAAACATTTGTAATTCCTAAATAGGATGCAATATCTGTGTGTGGAATTAGATTTTCTAAAAGTCTATATTTTTTACGAAATTCAGTTAATCGATCCTTTGCTGAAAGTGATGCTAATCCAATTTCCTTTTCAACTTTTGATATAAGTTCATTTTGTAGAACTGTATTTGCAAAATTTCTTATTTCGATATTTTCAATCATTAATTTTTCAAATTCTTTCGCATTCATTGACACTAACCCTATATCCGTTAATGCTTTAAAATGTAAGTTCGAAATATTTTTTGAAGTTCTGATTGATTGAGGAGATAAGATACTATTTTCTAAAAAGAAAGAAATTGAAATTTCTTCTCCTTCTGGATTTATTAAATAGCTTTTGCAAACTCCACTTAGAATAAAATATTCCTTTTCATTTCGTTTGTTTCTTTGTATAAATGTTTCTCCTTTTTCGAAAGTTTCAAATATCAATAGGTTTTCTATTTCTAGAAATGATTTTTCAGATATTGGGAAAATTCCATCTATAATATTTTTTATTTTCTTACTCACAGGATTTTGTTTTGCTTGCAGGTAACGATTTATATCAAAACAAATATAACTGTTTTTGGTTAGCAATTTTCGGATAAACTTAATTTTTGTATTTGTTTATACAGTTTAATAATTCCATATTTTAATTTTTAAACCTCTACTTTTTGCCTGTTCAATCATATGTTTAGTTCCTTTGCTTTTTCCATCCCAAAAAGCAATGAGCGCATCAGCGAAATTTGCCATTTGTTTTGATTTCAGTAAATAAAGTAGCTTTTAAAACTCATTTTTTTGTTCGGATATTTAGTTTTGGGCAAACTCCAGTAACGGGTTTATATTTCCATTGTCAGCTTCTTTTAATGCTACAATATAATTTTTCCTTGTTTCGTCCGCTTTTACCATATTTGACTTATGCCACGTGAAAATTTCTTTCCCAAAAATTGACTCTATAATTATATCAGCCATCATTCTTGAATGCCTTCTATTTCCATTAGGAAAGCAATGAATTGCTACAATCCTATGTTTGAATCGTATGGCAATTTCTTCAGGTGGATATGTATTGTGCTCTATCCAATACTTTGT
>JASFZG010000138.1:0-7276 GCA_046055745.1 Flavobacteriaceae bacterium
ATGAAGGGAATGGAGTAATCACTGTGAACCTTAGTAAAACCAACCCTTTATAAAACAAAAAATCCAATCTAAATAAATAGATTGGACGTATTCTGCTCCTCTTCTTGGACTCGAACCAAGGACACCCTGATTAACAGTCAGGTGCTCTAACCAGCTGAGCTAAAGAGGAATTTATGGTTATACTTTAGTAGTTTAAGAACTTAATTTCTGCCTTATCAACTAATTCTTGTTGCTTAAGCGGGTGCAAATATATATTATTTTTTAATTTACAACAAACGATTTATTTTGTTTTTTTAATTTATTTTTTATACCGCAATAAATATTATAAAAACCAATATTATTTGAACGAAATTAACAAGGAGTAATCTTTTCAAAAGTCTTCTGCTATCTATCTTAAAGTGACAGCAGTCTTTCTCTCTTACTTAAACAACCACCGGTAAATATCGTTCCCATTTGCTAGCAATACTAAAGTGATTAGTAAGAAGAAACCTGCCATTTGAGCATATTCCATTACTTTCTCATTGGGTTTCCGTCCTGTTGCAATTTCATAAAGCAAAAACACAACGTGACCTCCATCTAATGCTGGAATTGGTAAAATATTCATAAAGGCTAATATTATCGAAATAAAAGCAGTGGTATGCCAAAAAGCCAACCAGCTCCATTCCCCTGGAAATAAATTCCCTATAGCTCCAAACCCTCCAACTTGTTTTGCTCCTTCTGAAGTAAATACATACTTCATCTGACCTACATAGTCCTTTAAAATATTATATCCATAGGCAGTCCCTCCACTTAAACTCTCTAGAAAACCATATTTCACTTCCTTATAAGCACCCACATATTCCAACCCATAGTTGTTAATTCCTATAGTTCCATCTTCTGCTGGAGTAACTAAAACAATTTGTTTTTCTCCATTTCTTTCAATCTCAACAGATATTTCTTTATTTGGATTTGCTTTAATTTCTTTAGAAAGACTGCTCCAAATTCGAGTTGCTTTTCCGTTTATTGAAATAACTTTATCACCTTTTAATAATCCTGCTTTAGCAGCAGGCATTTCAGAAACAACCGTATCTAAAACTGTAGTCCGTACTGGCTGAAACGGCTGAAGCTCCCCCGCTTTAAACATCTCCATGCCTACGTCTTCCGGCACTTTTAATGTTTCGGTAGCACCATCCATATGCTTAACAGTAATATCTGAAACATCACGTAAAAAAAGATACTTATTTAAATCGTTTAAGTTTTCAAAGTCTTCTCCATTCAGTTTTAAAACCCTATCTCCATCCTTAAAACCTAAGTCTTTAAAGGTTTGTGAAACTGCAAATCCGTTTGGTAATTCGTCATTAGTAACGATTTTCTGACCTACAAAATAGAATATAGAAATGTAGATTACAAAACCTACAATAATGTTTACGGTAACTCCACCCAACATAATTATTAATCGTTGCCAAGCTGGTTTCGATCTAAATTCCCAAGGTTGTGGTGGCAATGCCATTTGTTCCTTGTCCATACTTTCGTCGATCATTCCAGATATTTTCACATATCCTCCAAGCGGTAACCACCCAATTCCGTAGGTAGTTTCGCCTATTTTCTTTTTAAATAATGCAAATTTTACATCGAAAAATAAAAAGAATTTCTCAACTCGAGTTTTAAATAATTTGGCAGGGATAAAATGTCCCAACTCGTGTAAAATAATTAATAAGGAAAGGCTTAATAAAAGCTGAATCGCTTTAACAGCAAATGGACTCATAGTCTATAATATTAACGTGCAAAAATAGAAAATTAAAGTTATAAACTGTCTTTACAAAAGGTTAATTGTATAGTTAATGAAATCTTTGTGCAATTATTGAATATCTGTTTAAGCACAATCGAAATCTATACTTAGTTTTCAACTGTGCTCGAACAGACAAAATTTAAACTTTTAATTACTGCCTTACCAATGTTTTATGAATACGACCGTAGTTAGTTTCAAAATAAATAAAATGTATTCCTGTGGAAAGTTCAGTGATATTTATGGTTTCTGAAAAAACCTGATCTTTAACCAACTGCCCTAATACATTGTATATTTTAACGTTTTTAATTTCTACTAAATTTGGAACACTAATATGTGCAATTCCTTCTGAAGGGTTTGGGTAAAAGGTTATTCCGTTAGCTATTGAAAACTCATTAGTTCCCAAAATCACCGAATTGTATTTTGAAATTAAATGACTGTCTGGGTCAAAAGACACACTGTTTACTTCGAAGTTAACAGCTTCAATAAATTCTTCGCCATTTACTGTATTATCAAGAATAAAAACTTCAGATTGTCCTCCAGGCCCATTTACTCTAACAGGCACAGGTGCTTCAAAAAAGCTAACGGAACCGTTACTCTGAGTCTGATTTACAATAAATTTTATTTCATCGGTATTAATTCTACTCCACTCAATGGTGTAACTTGGATACCCTTGACCATAAATCCAATCGTTAAAAAATTCAGTTAAATCTTCGCCACTAACAGCTTCCATTTTTGCTTGAAAATCAGGTGTTTTTGCATATCCATAGGCAAAATTTGGATCTGCTAAATATTCTTGTACTCCTTGAAAAAAAATAGCTTCTCCTAATTGACGATTCAACATATGCAACACCATGGAAGGTTTGTTATAACTTAAACGGCTACTAAAAATTCTACTAACACTTGTGGTATCTTGAGCTGGAATATATACTGAACCACTAGAACTTGAAGTTGCACTACTAATTTTATCGATTCGCCAAGATTTAAAAGCAGCTTCTCCATCTAAATTTTTATTAGACAACCCTGTTAAATAGGTTGCAAACCCTTCATTTAACCAGATATCTTGCCAACTACCGCAGGTAATTTTATCGCCAAACCATTGGTGTGCTAATTCGTGAGCAACTAATCCTCTAGAAAAACCTCCCATAAACGAAACGGTGGTATGCTCCATACCTCCACCCCAACCAAATTGGGCGTGACCATATTTTTCATTTGAATAAGGATATTCTTCAAATAAATCGGCATATAGATTAATTAAATCTACCGTTACTGGCGTATTGGCTTGGGCGTAACTTAGATCTTCTGGATAAACATAATTAACAACTTCAAAAGGATTTCCGTTGTTAGCCACTGTATGTGAATATATTTCATAATTGGTAACGGCAATAGCAATTAAATAAGCAGGAATCGCATATTGATGATTAAAATGAGTGGTTTTATTAGCTCCATTTACCACCTGACTTTGTTCCAAACCGTTACTAGCCAAGAAATATTCTTCTCCCGAAGGATTGAATTGCGGAGTGGTTACATATACATCTATTTCATCAATTTTATCGTTTAAATCTTGTTTACAAGGCCACCATCCTTTGGCTCCAAAAGGTTCTGAAAGTGTCCAAATAATAGGGTCTCCATTGTGAGTAGATTGCTCAAAAGAACCAAACCCAGAACTAATTGGGTTTCCAGAATAACTAATCGTCAATGAATCTAGCACACCTATATTTTGAGTTACCGGCAAGGTAATTATTACCTCATCATCATTGTTTTGAGTAAAAACTAATGAGCTTCCTCGTTGCATTACTTCGGAAACAGTCATATTATCGGAAAGTTCGAAAGTGATTTCATTAAGGTTTTCTTTCGCAATAAAATACGAAGTCACATCACCTTCAATAAAAGCGACATTTGGATTAACAATTAAATCTAACCGATGATATTTTACATCATAGTTTCCGGTATTCATGTTTTTGGCACCCATTATTTTTTTTTGGGCAGATTTAGTTTCAGAGGAAACAAGGTTTTCAAAGTCCTTTTTATAATCTTGTGCAGAAATTGCAATTGAAAAAAGGAAAATAGTGAGGAGTACTAATTTTTTCATAGCTAATTATTTTAAATAAAAAATTTGAATATTTACAAAAATAGTGAACGTAACGCAGTTGCTAAGTGATATTTGTCACTTAACTTTGCATTTACAAATCTTTATTTTTTTTAACAAAATGCGATCCTTTTTTTCAAGATATAAGTTTTTAGCAGTGGTGCTTTTTGTACTGTCAGTTATCATTATTTCTATCATTTATCAAATTTTAAAACCTAAAGAAATGTTGGCTATTTATCAACCTTCAGATGTGGAGAGAGAATTGGTTGATAGCACAATTCAACACGTGAAAAAATACCATACAATTGCAAATTTTTCATTGGTTAATCAAAATGGAAAAACAATCACCCAAGAAGATTATCAAGACAAAATCTATGTAGCAGATTTCTTTTTCACCACTTGCCAAACCATTTGCCCAATAATGACCGATAATATGGCCGTTGTGCAAGAACGTATAAAAAATGACTCGGAAATTATGTTGCTATCTCATAGTGTTACTCCTGTTATTGATTCGGTCCCTCAACTAAAAAAATACGCTTTGGAAAAAGGAGTTGATGACTCCAAATGGAATTTAGTTACAGGCGATAAGAAACAAATTTACCAACTAGCAAGAAAATCGTACCTCGCTGTAAAAACCGATGGAAACGGTGATGAATACGATATGGTTCATACCGAAAACTTTATTTTAATAGATAAGAAAAAACGAATTCGAGGCTTTTATGATGGTACTGATTCTGAAGAAATTGAACGGCTTTTGGATGATATTGAAATCTTGAAAAAGGAGTATTAAAACGACATAAGACTGGACAACCTATGATTTACGATTGCTTAGTTTTGGACTTCCTTGATTTGTGGTGAACATTTTTATTTGTCTTAAATCGTATATCCCTTAAATCATACGTCTTTAGATAAAAAAGATAAATAAATCTTTTATAAGACTTCTTTTCTCCATGTCATTTGGTTAGTTTACATTTGCTGTTTAAAATCAATCTAAATAACAATATGCCATCTATAGCATCGTTAGAAATTGGGCAACGTGCCATCATCAAAGACTTTTCGGTAGAAGTGGTACCTTTAAAGTTATTAGAAATGGGCTGCCTTCCAGGTAATGAAGTGGTGTTAATACAAGAAGCTCCATTTAAAGACCCTCTTTACCTTACTATTAATGGAAGCCATTTAGCTATTAGAAAAGAAATGGCCTGTAAGATTGAAATAGAATTAATCGATGGCTAAACAAATTAACGTTGCACTCATCGGAAATCCAAACACTGGAAAAACATCCGTGTTTAACATCCTAACTGGTCTTAAACAAAAAGTAGGAAATTACCCTGGAATTACCGTTGAAAAAAAACAAGGAATCTGTCAGATTCAACGTAATTTAAAAGCTCACATTATAGATTTACCTGGCACTTACAGCCTAAATGCATCTTCGCTTGACGAGAATGTGGTGATTGAATTACTATTAAATAAGAACGATAAAGATTATCCAGATGTAGCGGTGGTAGTTGCCGATATTGAAAATTTAAAACGAAATCTTTTACTTTTTACCCAAATAAAGGACCTTGGTATTCCGACCATTCTTGCCATTAATATGGCAGATCGTATGAAACGGAAAGCCATAAGTTTAGATGTTGAAGCTCTTGAGAAAAAATTAGAAACTAAAATTGCATTAATCAGTTCTCGTAAAAACACAGGTGTTGATTATTTAAAACAACTTATTACAAACTATAAGGTGTTGTCTTTAGAACCTTGTGTAGATGCTTCAAAAATTGACCCTGAATATTTTGAAAGACTTCAAAAAGCATTTCCAAAACAAGATTTATATAAATTATGGTTAGTAATTACTCATGATGTTAGCTTCGGAAAACTAACTAGAAATGAAATAAAGGGAGAAGTTCCTTTTCATACTAAAACCACCAGAAATTTAAAACGGCTCAAACAGAAGGAAACCATTGTTCGTTATCAATTTATAAACAATGTACTTAAAGAAACTCTTATTGTCGATAAGGAAAATGCTAAAGATTTTCGAAGTAAATTAGACAGAATTTTAACCCATAAAGTATGGGGGTATGTGATTTTCTTTGGAGTTTTACTACTAATTTTTCAAGCTATTTTCGATTGGAGTAGCTATCCAATGGATTTTATAGACAACTCTTTTGCTTCTTTATCTGAGTGGGCAAAAAATAACCTTCCACCTGGTGATTTCTCCAATTTAATTGCTGAAGGAATCATTCCTGGTTTGGGAGGAATCGTCATATTTATACCTCAAATTGCTTTCTTATTTCTTTTCATTTCCATTTTAGAAGAAAGTGGTTACATGAGTCGTGTGGTCTTTTTAATGGATCGAATTATGCGACGTTTTGGACTAAGTGGAAAAAGTGTAGTGCCGTTAGTATCTGGAGTAGCTTGTGCTATTCCTGCAATTATGGCTACTCGTAATATTGAAAACTGGAAAGAACGCCTAATCACTATTTTAGTAACTCCTTTTATAACTTGTTCGGCAAGGTTACCTGTTTATTTAATTATTATTTCCTTGGTAATCCCTGAAGGTCGAGTACTAGGAATTATAAGCTTACAGGGCTTAACCTTACTGATTTTATATGGCTTAGGTTTTGGTTCAGCAATTTTTGCAGCCTATACCTTAGATAAATATTTACACGTAAAAAGCAAGTCATTTTTTGTAATCGAAATGCCAAACTATAAGCTTCCATTATTAAAGAATGTAGTAATTACCGTAATTGAAAAAACAAAGGCATTTGTTTTTGGAGCAGGTAAAATTATATTGGCTATTTCAATAATTTTATGGGTATTGGCTTCCTATGGCCCCGGTGATTTTAATAATGCAGAAGAAATCGTACAACAACAAACAAGTTCACAAAACCTTAGTCAAGAGGATATTGATGTCAAAATATCTTCCTTTAAATTAGAAAATTCTTATATTGGTATTGTTGGAAAAGCTATAGAGCCAGCGGTAAAACCATTAGGTTACGATTGGAAAATAGGAATTGCATTAATAAGTTCCTTCGCGGCAAGAGAGGTGTTTGTAGGGACTTTAGCGACAATTTATAGTGTTGGAAATGACGATGTAGAAACCATAAAAAACAAAATGGGTGCTGAAATAAACCCAGATACAGGAGCACCATTATTTAATTTAGCTAGCGGAATTTCTCTACTACTATTTTACGCTTTTGCTATGCAATGTATGAGTACGCTCGCCATTGTAAAACGAGAAACCAACTCTTGGCAATGGCCCATGTGGCAATTATTATCTATGACCGTTGTTGCTTATATAGTAGCATTTGCGGCATTTCAAATTCTAAAATAAAAAGTAAAATGCAAACAATATTAGTCATCCTTACCTTTTCTTTGGCAGCAGGTTTTTTACTCAAAAAATTTGTTTGGAGCCCTATTTCAGAAAATAA
>JASFZG010000139.1:0-14034 GCA_046055745.1 Flavobacteriaceae bacterium
TATTTTAAAGAAAGTAAAGACGCTAATAAATTGATTGAAGAATT
Source organism: Flavobacteriaceae bacterium (assembly GCA_046055745.1). Lineage (GTDB taxonomy): Bacteria > Bacteroidota > Bacteroidia > Flavobacteriales > Flavobacteriaceae > Marifrigoribacter. The sequence goes on from JASFZG010000139.1 coordinate 45, forward strand.
TATGTTATTAGCCAACCGAAGCGTTGCAGAATTTATAGGAAAACAATCACCACCAAAAACATTTGTCTATCGAGTTCACGACGAACCTAACGATGAAAAAATTGCAGCTTTAGAAAACATTATCAAACGTTTTGGTTATAAACTAGATACTCGTGATCGGAAAACCACTGCAAATTCGTTAAACAGATTATTAAAAGATGTTCAAGGAAAAAAAGAACAAAATTTAGTAGATACCTTAACAATTCGATCAATGAGTAAAGCGGTATATACCACACATAATATTGGTCACTATGGATTAGCATTCGATTATTATACACACTTTACATCCCCAATTCGACGTTATCCAGATATAATGGTACATCGTTTATTACAACATTATTTAGAAAAAGGAAAAACTTCAGACGAAAAAGAATACGAAAATAAATGTGCTCACAGTAGTGAAATGGAAGGATTAGCAGCACAAGCCGAACGTTCCAGTATAAAATATATGCAGGTAAAATACATGGCAGATCATAAAGATCAAAATTTCTTAGGAGTAATTTCTGGAGTAACCGATTGGGGAATTTATGTAGAAATTATTTCAAACAAATGCGAAGGAATGGTACGTTTACAAGATATGAGAGATGATCATTATACGTTTCATAAAGAGGAATATGCTGCCGTTGGAAACCGAACAAAAAACAGTTATCAATTAGGTGATGAAGTCTATGTACGCGTTAAAAATGCCGATTTAGTAAGAAAGGTTTTAGATTTTGAAATGTTGGGACATCAAGAAGAAAATTAATTTTTACTGTAACAATTTCAAAAAACAACAATCTATTATATATAAACTTAATAATCATGAAAAATTTCATCCTATTTTATTTATTACTAATTACATTTTTAACTTTTGCTCAAAGAACAGTTACAAAAGGTGTTGGTGATTTTAGTGAGTTAAAGATATACGATTTAATTGAAGTTAATTTAATTCAATCTTCTGAAAATAAAGTAATTATTAAAGGAAATCATTCAGGTAGTGTTAAGATACTCAATGAAAATGGAAAGCTAAAAATTAGAATGGAAATCGATGAACGTTTTAACGGAGAAGATACATTTGTTGAAGTTTATTTTACTAATATTTCTGTTATTGACGCTAATGAAGGAAGTGTAATTATAGCAAATAGTTTAATTGAACAAAACATAATTGAACTCAGATCACAAGAAGGAGCAAAAATAAAAGTAGGCCTTAAAGTGAACACTGTTACTATTAAAGCTATTTCTGGAGGGAAAATTGAAGTATCTGGAACCGCCAAAAATCAAGATATTACTATCAATTCTGGTGGAATAGTTGAAGGAAAAGATTTAAGAACAGAAGATTCAATCATTAGAATAACCGCAGCAGGTGAAGCAGAAATTTATGTTACAAATAATGTTGATGCTAAAGTAACAGCTGGAGGAAATATTGTTATTTACGGAAACCCAAAAAATGTTAAACAGAAAAAATTAGCTGGAGGAGATATTAATTTTGTTTATTAAAATTTTATAAACATAATCACTTTGCGTCTTTGCGAGAGAATTTTACTATTTTTGTAAACCAATGACAGACGGTTTACTATACGCAGCTTTTTATGGATTTCTTCTTGCATTTGCAATTGGACCTGTTTTTTTTACACTTATTGAAACTAGTATTACTAAAGGATTTAAAGCCGCAGTATTCTTCGATTTAGGGGCTTTATTTTCAGATGTACTTTTTATTTTAATTGCATTTTACAGTACTAATCAAATTTTAGAAAAGGTAAAAGATGACCCAGGATTATTGATATTTGGTGGCGTTGTTTTAATTGCATTTGGAGTAATTTCCTATATTCGAACTTCAAAATCGTTTATTAAAATTGTAAGAGAACACTACTCAGTAAACACAAAAAAAAATCACGGCGGACTTTTTTTAAAAGGCTTTCTTTTAAATTTTGTTAATTTTGGAGTTTTAGCAGGATGGATTGCTACCATTGTTATTGCACAAGCAGTAACCACGCATAAAAACGGAGTATTATTTTTTTTAGCTACCGTTATGATAACGTTATTTACGACTGATTTATTAAAAATATTCCTAGCGAAAAAACTCAAAAGCAACCTAACACCTCGTTTTATTATTAAAACAAAAAAATGGGTAAGTATCTTAATAATTGGCTTTGGGGTGATACTTCTGCTTCAAGGTGTTTTCCCGGAAGGAATACAGAAAGGGTTAGATAAAATTGAAACTTTAGAGGAATAAAAAAGTTCCAATAAAACTGAAGCTTCGGGAGAACAACTGTAAGCTTATGTTATATTTTAAAATAAAAAAACTCCGATATTTCTATCGGAGTTTAATTTTGAGGCGTCGAGCGGATTCGAACCGCTGTAAGAGCTTTTGCAGAGCCCGGCCTAGCCACTCGGCCACGACGCCATACACACTTGCAAAAGCAGGTGCCTCATTTAATGAGGTTGCAAATATAAAATATAATAAACAATTATGTTAAAACTAATTTGTAAAATTTTGTCAGTAAATAATTTTAAGTAGAATGCGCCGTAACTCATACACCATCAAGTACTAAATCGTAAAAAAACTATCGTTTTCCTATCAAAGTAACACTCACTTCTGCAACATCACCACCAATTGGTGGGTTTACCTTAGCTATTGTTACTTTTACAAAATTTATTAAATCAACTGTTTTTAATATTCGGTTTACAATACGTTTTCCTACGTGTTCTAATAATTTAGAGCGGATAGCCATTTCTTCCATCACAATTTTCTGAAGTAAAACATAATCTACTGTATCTGATAATTCATCTGTTTTTGTAGCTTTCTCTAAATTTGCTCGTACCGAAAGATTCACTAAATAATCAGATCCTATTTGCCCTTCTTCTGTCATACACCCGTGAAAGGCATAAATTTTTATATTTTTTAACCGTATCGTGCTCATTTCAACTATTTTTGCAAAGGTATGAATTCCCGAATTTGTTTCAGGAACTAATTAACCATAATATCTGTTAGAGCGTGATTACTAAACGAAGCGGTAGAAGTGCCCTCGACAACTATCGGAACAAGGAAGCAAAGAAGTAATAATAAGATTATGTCAACACAAAAAGAGCCACTCAATTTTATTGAGCATATTATAGAAGAAGATTTAGCAAACGGATTAAAACGTGAGGATTTACGCTTCCGTTTTCCACCAGAACCCAATGGTTATTTACACATTGGACACACCAAAGCCATTGGAATTAGTTTTGGTTTAGGTGAAAAATACAATGCTCCTGTTAATCTTCGGTTTGACGATACTAACCCTGCAAAAGAAGAACAAAAATATGTTGATGCTATCAAAGAAGACATTGCTTGGATGGGCTATCAATGGGATCAAGAATTGTATTCTTCAGATTACTTTCAGAAGTTATACGATTGGGCAATTTTATTCATTAAAAACGGAAAAGCATATGTCGATTCTCAATCTTCTGAAGCGATGCGAGAACAAAAAGGAACTCCGACTCAAGTAGGAACAAACAGTCCATTTAGAGATAGAACAGTAGAAGAAAACCTCGATCTTTTCCGAAGAATGAAAGCAGGAGAATTTGAAGAAGGTGCTCATATTCTTCGTGCAAAAATTGATATGGAAGACCCAAATATGTTGATGCGGGATCCTATTATGTATCGTATTTTAAAGAAGGCACATCACCGAACCGGAAACGATTGGTGTATTTACCCAATGTACGACTGGACACACGGCGAGAGTGATTATATTGAACAGATTTCGCACTCTTTGTGCTCCTTAGAATTTAAACCTCACAGAAAGCTTTATAATTGGTTTCGAGATGAAGTGTATGAATATGCTTCAGATGAATTACCAAAACCTCCAAAACAACGAGAATTTGCTCGTTTAAATTTGAGTTATACCATTATGAGTAAACGGAAATTACTTCAGTTGGTAGAAGATAACGTTGTTTCTGGTTGGGATGATCCTCGTATGCCAACCATTTCAGGGCTGCGAAGAAGAGGCTATACACCCAATGCTATCAAAAAATTTATTGAAGCAGTCGGAGTTGCCAAACGTGAAAATGTGATAGATGTTTCTTTATTGGAATTCTGTATTCGGGAAGATTTAAACAAGATTGCACCTCGTGTGATGGCGGTTTTAAATCCGGTTAAATTAATAATTACTAATTATCTGGAAGGAAAAGAAGAGCTTTTAAAAGCTGAAAACAATCCGGAAGATGAAAGTGCTGGTTTTAGAGAAGTCCCTTTTTCAAGAGAATTATATATTGAAAAAGAAGATTTTAAAGAAGAAGCCAATAGTAAATATTTTAGACTGACTTTAGGAAAAGAAGTCCGTTTAAAAAACGCATATATTATTAAAGGAGAGTCTGTTGTAAAAGATGCAGAAGGGAATATTACTGAAATACATTGTACTTACGACCCAGATAGTTTAAGCGGAACAGGAACCGAAGCCAGCCTTAGAAAAGTAAAAGGAACACTTCATTGGGTTTCTATAAATCATGCCATAAAAGCTGAAATAAGATCCTACGACCGTCTTTTTACAGACGAAGCGCCCGACAGTCATAAAGACAAAACGTATATGGATTTTATCAATCCAAATTCTCTAACAACTTCTGAAGGATTTTTAGAGTCTAGTTTAGCTTCGGTTAAAAAAGGAGATAGCTTTCAGTTTCAACGATTGGGTTATTTTAATGTGGATGATGATAGTAATTCACATCAACTAGTTTTCAATAAAACAGTTGGGTTACGAGATTCTTGGGCAAAGCAGAAACCGAAACAACAACAGCAAACTCAACAACAAAGACCGAAAATTGCAGCTATTAACGAAATCATGCGATTTGGTAAAAAATACATGAAGTTTCCTTCCGAAAAACAAGAAGAGGTTAAAAAGCAAATCCAAGAATTAGCTAAAAATATCACTTACGAAGAGTTACAGCCTTTCTTTGGAACCGCTGTTAAAAAAGTAGGAACTCGAATTGTGACGATGATTAGTTTAAGTGTTCTCCTTAATAATGGTCAAAAACGAAATAAAGAAATCAATGAGTTTATTACTAAAGCTTTAGAAGATAAAAATGAGGTTTTGGTTGGGGAGGCTGAGAAACTTTCTTGATTTTTGACTAGGTTTCATTATTCTGATTATTAGAAAATATAATAGATTGTAGTTATCTATTACCTGTTGGAGATTTATAATGAACCAAAACAACTTTCACTTTTTCATCTTTTAAAATAGTTCTTGTTTTAGTAAACCATCTTTCGGTAATTGAAGAGGTCATCCATAAATATTTATCTTTATCAGGGAAATATTCTTTAATAATATAATAATCTTTATAGTTTGTTGAGATTCCTATTTTAGGTTGATTTTCTAAAACAGACTTAATTTTAGATATTTCTAGATTTAACTCTGAAACAGGTTTATTACGTAAATCAAAAGGTAAATAATAACTGGTAATAAATCCTTCTTTGGTAAAAATTGGTAGTGCTTCAGGGTAGCGTGTTTCAATTATAATTTTATTAAAAGAATAATTTTTTTGTTTTAAAACCTTAATTAATCTTGATAAAATAAGTTTTGAGTTTTCTGCTGTAAGGTTTTTAATATCTAACCATAAATAAGGTTCATTTTCTATTACAGATAAATAATTTTCAAAGCTTAAATTAATAGATTTTTTTGGTGGATGATTTACATCTAAAACATTTTCATTTGCTTTATAGACAAGATCTAATTCTACACCATCATAAAACAATAATGCTGCTTTTAACTTCTCTTTACTATCAACTCTATGAGCCCAAATTTTATGATAATACCCAATAAATTCAACCCGATATGGACTGTATTTATATAAAAATAAAAATACTGTAAAAAGTAAAAACCCTAGAATAATTTTTTTAATCCGAGTCATAATTTTGATTCTTTTTAATGATCCGTGGTTGATATATAAAATTGGAGTTAAAAACACTTTTTGAAAGGTTTAAACTATCAAATTTTATTAAACTTAAATCTGAAAAACTATGGATAAAGTTTTCAAGACTATACCTCCTATCTAACATTGAATTTATATTTAAAAATGAAGGGTTATTTTTTTTATATTTATCTGAAACCCACAAAACAAATGGAACTTCATACATTGGTTTGGTTCCGTGATATTCGTTATGTCCTATAAAATCCATAGTATCAAAAACTTCATCTCCATGATCTGAAAAATATAAAACATAGCTATTAATGTCTTTTTTTCTTACTTTTTCAATAATTGAACGAACGATATAATCATTATACAAGACGGCATTATCATAAGTGTTAACGAATTTTATTGAATTCTTGTTTTTAAATTTAGGATCAATAAACTCATCCTTAAACACATTATATTTTTCAGGATATCTTTTATGATAACTTACGTGGGTTCCTATTAATTGAATAAAAATAACTTTTTTAGACTGTTTTTCATCCAAAGCTTTTTCAATATAAGGAAGTAAACTTTCATCATAAATATCGTAATTATAATTGTCGGTTGCAATAAACTGTTTACTTGTGGCTGCACTACCTATTAATGTAGGAATACTTTCGTAATAACCAACAGGTTTTTGATTAGAAATCCAATAAGTTTTAAACCCCGCTTGATTAGCTAATTGAATAACAGAACCATTATTCTTTTTATTTACATTTTTAGCATCAGATAATGTAAGTATTTTTTCAATTGCGGTGATGGTGTGAACATTTGGAGTAATAACATCTTTAAAAACAAATAATTCTTTTCTTATTTCGGTTAACTGTGGATTAGTTTTACGACCATAACCATAAAGTTGCATATGCCAGCTTGAGGTAGACTCACCAACAACAACAACATAGGTTTGAGGCTCACTTAACCCAATAACATTGGTTAAATAATCACTTTCTGGTTTTGCTAAGTTATTTTTTAAAAGCTCTTTAGTTTCTTTATATTCCTTAAAAGACTTGGTAATTGCAAAAAGAAAATTTTCTTGTTTAAATTTCCATTGAATTATAAATATTGACATTAAAAACAAAAAAAAAGTTACTAATTTTAATTGAATGTTCTTAGTTTTTATATTGAGAATGTTTTGAAAAAATAGTGCTTTATTTTTGTCTAAATAGTAAATTTTTAAAATAAAAAAAACTTGAAGAAATGTAATTATTATAACGAAAAAAACAAATCCATTTACATAGGTATTTATATATTCTGAAGCTTCATTAAAGTTGGTTTCCAATACAATAAATACGGCTGAAGAGGTTATTTTAACACCATAAAAATAATAAAAAACAATTTTAATAACTACTATAGTTGACAATACAACCCCAGAGCACAGCAGCCACAATCCTCTAATTTTACTCTCATTAATAAAAATAAACACACAATAAAATAAAAAGGAAAAAAAGCCAAACCCAAAAATTTCTTTAAAAAATCCAACCTTAAAAGGAATTAAAAACCACCCAAATAAAACTAAAATAATAAAAGGATAGAAAATAAAATAAAATAAAGTTAATAAAGGGTTTGGTTGCGAAAAAGGTTTATTTTTCAAAATAATTTTTATGAAAACTCTAAAGTTAAAGAATATACTCTATTTAATTAATAAGTATTAATACTCAAAATCCTCAGAAGGGGGTCTTTTAGATCTATTTTTCTTTTTATTTACAATTCCTTTTGCCTCGTTATCAATTTTCATTTGTTCCCCAATTTGATTACTTGCTACAAATGAAGCAATCATGTCATTCAACATATTAGATCCAGATTGAGGTGAATTAGGCATTAAAATCAAGTTTGAGTTTGTTTTTTCACCTAAAGATTGAAGTGTATCGTAATGCTGTGTTACTACAATTAAAGCAGATGCTTCTTGAGAGTTGATCCCAACATTATTAAGCACATCTACACTTTCTTCCAGTCCACGAGCAATTTCACGACGTTGATCAGCAATACCTTGCCCTTGTAAACGCTTACTTTCTGCTTCAGCACGTGCTTTTGCAACAATCATAATACGAGAAGCTTCTGCTTCATATTCTGCTGCTACTTTTTCACGTTCCGCTGCATTAATACGATTCATCGCTTCTTTTACCTGTATATCAGGATCAATATCGGTTACTAAGGTTTTGATAATGTCATAACCGTAGTTCACCATTGCTTCGTTTAATTCAAGTTTAACTGCAATCGCAATATTGTCTTTACGTTCAAAAACATCATCTAATTTCATTTTTGGAACTTCAGCACGAACCACATCAAACACATACGAAGTGATTTGGTCATGCGGACTTTGAAGCTTATAAAAAGCATCATATACATTGGTTCTAATAATTTGAAACTGTACTGAAATCTTTAGTTTTACAAATACATCATCTTTTGTTTTGGTTTCCACCATCACATCCAATTGTTGAATTTTAAGATTTACTCTACCCGCAATACGTTGTACAACAGGAATTTTAAGTTGTAATCCAGAAGTTCGAATACTCGAAAACTTTCCGAAATTTTCAATAACAACTGCTGTTTGTTGCTTTACCATAAAGAACACCTGAAACAGTAAAAAAACTCCTATTACAATTACAATAGGAACGCCAATTAAATTTTCCATAGTTAATATACTTATTAGTTAATAGTTTCGTTCAAGATACGATAATAATGCTATTTTAGCTGCCTTATAATCCCACTTTATTTATGAGTCTTAAAAATTATATTTTTGTTACCTTAGTCTTTTTATTTATTCAAAATTCCTTTTCGCAACGTAATTTCGATCATTATAATCGTCTTGGACTAACAGGAGGTTTTTCTTTGTTTGATATTAATACTTCTGATTTTAACACTAAACAAGGAACTGGTTTTGCAGCAGGTTTTACCACTCGTGGCGCCTTTAGAAATAGCTTTGATTTAATCTACGGTCTTGATTTTTTTAGTAATACGGTGGAGATCTTCGGAAGAGATGCCAATAACAGTTTCGAAACTCAATATATTAATTATAAGCTACAAGGGGTTCAGATAAAATTTTTAGGAAGTTATAATATTATTCCGCATCATTTATCCTTAGAATTTGGTCCTATTTTAAATGTTTCTGGGAAACTGAAAGTAGACTCAAGTCAGTTTGAAGATTATATTTTAGACGGTTACGAAAATTTAAAAGCTACAGATATTGAAGGAATTGCCCCAGTAAACTTCTTAGTAATGGGAGGAATTTCAGGTGGATTAGAATCCTTTAGAGTAGGTGTACAATACCAATATGGAGTCACCAATATGCTGAATAAATTAAACGATAATGAACTGGAATACTCCGATTTTAAAGGAAATAGTTCTAGTATATTATTTTCCTTATACGTTTACTTTTAAGAAAGAAAATATAATTAGAAAGCAAGGCCGCTGAGTGAAATTAAGACCTAAGGAGTAATTTTGTATCGAAGCGACTTAATTTTTAAATATAAAAAACACAGAACAACTGTTAGTTAATATCAAGTCTTAATTCTTATATCTTTTAGCGTAGCGGTCTTATGTCTTTATTTCAAAAACTCAATTACTTTCTCAACCCTTTCAACAGTTTCGTCTTTTCCTAAAACGGAAGCAATTTCGAAAACATCAGGTCCCTTCATGGCACCAACTAATGCAATTCTGAAAGGCATCATTACTTTTCCGAAGCCCATTTCTTGAGAAGTAATCCATCCTTTTATTTTATCTGAAATGTTTTCAGCTGAAAAACCATCTACTTCATTTAAAAGTTCAATTACCTTGGTTAGTATTTCTGAAGTACCCTCCTTAAATGCTTTTTTAGAAGCTTTTTCGTCGTAACTTTCTGGTGCTACAAAAAAGAAATTTCCATGTTCCCAGAAGTCTGAAACAAAAGTTGCTCGCTCCTTTAATAAAGAAACGATTTTAATAAGGCGTTCTTCATTATTTTCCCATCGCATATCAGAGTCACACCATCTATTTAAATAATCTTTAAAAAGAATGGCTAATTCTGAATCCGATTTCTCTTGTATATATTTTTGTTGAAACCATTTTGTTTTTTCAGGGTCAAATTTAGCTCCAGCTTTATTTACTCGATTTAAATCGAAGGCTTCCATTAATTCCTCTAAACTAAAAATTTCTTGTTCAGTACCTGGATTCCAACCTAATAAAGCCAACATATTTACAACCGCTTCTGGAAAATATCCATCTTCTCTATATCCTGAAAACGTATCTCCTTCGGCAGTTTTCCATTGTGTAGGGAATACCGGAAAGCCCATTTTGTCACCGTCTCGTTTGCTTAATTTACCCTTACCAACAGGTTTCATAATTAATGGTAAATGTGCAAATTCTGGAGCATCCCATTCTAACGCTTTGTATAATAAAACGTGTAATGATAAAGAAGGTAACCATTCTTCACCACGAATCACATGGGATATTTCCATTAAATGATCGTCCACAATATTTGCTAAATGATAAGTTGGCATACCATCACTTTTAAACAAAACCTTATCGTCTAAAACATTGGTGTCAATCTTAATTTCACCTCTAATTATATCGTTTAAGAGTAGCGTTTCATTAGTAGGAGATTTAAACCGAATCACATAGTTATCTCCAGCTTCTAATTTTTTAGAAACTTCTTCAGAAGATAATGAAAGTGAATTGTTTAAACCCTCGCGATTGTGCCAATTATAAATAAAAGTTCTTTTTTCGGCTTCATATTCTTTCCGAAGTATTCCTAATTCTTCAGCAGTATCAAATGCATAATAAGCATTTCCTGAAGCGATTAATTGCTCGGCATATTGTTTGTAAATATCTTTTCGTTCTGACTGACGGTATGGCCCGAAGTTACCTTTACCATCAATACCTTCATCAAAAGGAATATTAAGCCAGTTCATAGCATCAATGATATATTCTTCTGCACCTTCCACATAACGCGTTTGGTCGGTATCTTCAATACGTAACACAAAATCACCGCCGTGTTTTTTTGCAAATAAATAATTAAATAAGGCGGTTCTTACCCCTCCAATATGTAATGGTCCTGTTGGACTTGGCGCAAAACGAACTCTGACTTTTTTAGACATAATATAATTTTGTAAAAATAAAGGTACAAAGGTACAATTCTGAAAGTGCTTATTAAAAGCATAATTTGGATTAATTTTTGTTATCAAAAGATTAACAGATGTTTTTAAATTTTATAGTATTTTCGATGTTAATTCCTGTGTACGCAGGAACCTAATAATTAAATTGCGTTATGTCGGGTGAGATACCTGCCTTCGTAGGTATTTATGAGTAGCTTTTCAAATATCCAGCAAAAACTGGAACAGTTTATTAAAAAGTATTACGTCAGCGAATTGATAAAAGGAAGTATCCTTTTTTTCGCTATAGGCTTACTATACCTATTAATTACCTTATTAATCGAATATTTTTTATGGCTGAATCCAATTGGAAGAACCATTTTGTTTTGGACTTTTGTTTTGGTTGAAACCGCTTTGTTTGTTCGGTTTATAGCCTTTCCGCTATTTAAAATATTTAATATTCAAAAAGGAATTTCAGATGAAGAAGCTTCCAAATTAATTGGAAATCATTTTCCAGAAGTTAGTGATAAATTACTGAATGTTATTCAGTTAAATCAAAACCAACGCGAATCGGAATTGCTTTTAGCAAGTATCGATCAAAAATCATCTGAGTTGGAACCTGTACCTTTTAAAAGTGCTATTAATTTCAAAAAGAATAGCAAATACCTAAAATATGCAGCTATTCCAGTAATAATATTTTTACTAATTTCTGCTTTAGGAGATAAAGGGATCTTTTCAAACAGCTATGACCGAGTTGTACATTACGATACCGCTTACGAACCTCCAGCACCTTTTTATTTTATAGTTTTAAACGAAAATTTAAGTGCTATTGAAAATAAAAACTACACTTTAAAAATTCAAACTTTAGGTGAAATTGCTCCCGAAAATGCAAGTATTTCTTTTAATAATGAAGTGTATTACCTAAAACAATCTTCCCCTGGTTTTTTTGAATATACCTTTGTACAACCTATAAACGCAATAGATTTTCAACTTACAGCCAACGAGGTTAGTTCTAAAAATTATACTTTAGAAGTGATTAAAACTCCTTCTTTAGTGTTTTTTGAAATGAAATTAGATTATCCGTCCTATACAGGAAAAAAGGATGAGATTTTAGAAAGTTCAGGTAATGCAATTATCCCTGAAGGGACTAAAGTTACTTGGGATATTTACACCAAAAATACTGATAAAGTTGCTTTAAAAATTAAAGATACAAGTTTTACTTTTACTGCAATGAAAGATGCTGAGCACGGAATTATTGGGCCAAGTAGAACATTTCGACACGAAAAAAGAATCTACCAAAAACTAGATTACGCCATTACAACTTCCAATAAAAACCTTCATGAACACGAAAACCTTTCCTTCACTTTAGCAGTAATTAAAGATGAATTTCCTGAAATTTCAGTTGAATCTAAACAAGATAGTACGAGTAGTCAGAAAGTATATTTTCTCGGAAGGGTTTCAGATGATTACGGACTTACAAAACTTCAGTTAGTGTATTATCCAACAGGTGAAGATGCACAGAAAAAGACAGTTTCACTCCCTTTAAACAAAGCCAATTTCGATCAATTTGTTTATGCTTTTCCTAGTAACCTTCCGTTGACCGAAGGAGTTTCTTACGATTATTATTTTGAGATTTTCGACAATGACGCCCTTCATAATTACAAATCAAGTAAGTCGGCATTTTATTCTTTCAGAAAATTAACCAAAGATGAAATAGAGAACGAACAGCTTCAGAATCAAGAGAACACGATAAAAGGTTTAGATAAGTCTTTGGAGAAAATGAAAGAGCAAGACAAATTATTAGAGGAGCTTTCAAAAACACAAAAAGAAAAAAACGAACTCAATTGGAACGATAAAAAGAAGTTAGAAGAATTCTTAAAAAGACAAAAGCAGCAAGAGGAAATGATGAAAAATTTCTCAAAAGAATTAAAAGAAAACCTTGAGAATTTTCAGCCAGAAAATAAAGAAGAAGATCCTTTTAAAGAACAACTAAAAGATCGCTTACAAGAAAACGAGGAGCAGTTAAAAGAGAATGAAAAACTGTTAGAGGAATTAGAAAAACTTCAAAATAAAATTCAGAAAGAAGAACTCACTGAAAAATTAGAAAAGCTTTCTAAACAAAATAAAAATCAAGAGAAAAACTTAGAACAACTAGTAGAGCTTACCAAGCGATATTATGTTACTAAAAAAGCTGAAAAACTAGCTGAAGAGCTTAGTAAATTAGCAGAAGAACAAGAAAAACTTGCCGATTCTCCTGAAGAAGAAAACACCAAAGAGGAACAAGATAAGCTCAATGAAAAGTTTGATGAGTACCAAAAAGAAATGGATGAGCTTCAGAAGGATAATGAAGATTTAAAAAAACCAATGGACATTCCTCAGGATAAAAAAGGAGAGGAAGAAGTACAAGAAGAGCAGGAAAAAGCAAGTGAAGAATTAGGAGAACAAAAGCAAGGTGAGGCAAAGAAAAGTCAGAAAAAAGCGGCCAAAAAAATGAAACAGATGAGCCAGCAAATGCAAATGCAGATGCAATCTGGACAAATGGAATCCTTGGATGAGGATTTAGAAATGTTGCGTCAGATTTTAGATAATTTGGTTGTTTTTTCTTTTGAACAAGAAGATTTAATGGAAGAATTTAATGTAATTGACTACGGAAATCCGTTGTTTGGGAAAAAGTTAGTGCTTCAAAATGAATTAAAATTAAATTTCGAGCATATTGACGACAGTCTTTTTGCTTTGTCTTTACGTCAACCAATCTTGGGTGGTAAAATAAACTCGTCTTTAACCAATGTCACTTTCAACTTAGAAAAAAGTTTAGAACGTTTTGCAGATAATCAAATCCAAAGAGGAGTTTCAAGTCAACAATACACCATTACTGGCGCGAATGAATTAGCGATACTTTTAAGTGAAATTCTTGGTAATATGCAAGATCAAATGAGTATGTCGAGTTCTGGAAAAGGCAAGGGTAAAGGTAAAGGAATGGG
>JASFZG010000140.1:0-7748 GCA_046055745.1 Flavobacteriaceae bacterium
GTATATTTAAATACGGACTGAATTTCTTAGCAAGTGTTTTATTAAACAATGAAAATCAATCTAATACAAATATTTTTCTGTTTTTGTCATGTACTTAGAAGTTATTTATAATATCTTATCGATTAAAATAGGTATTTAAGACCAAAATTAACATTCATCATATTAAATCCAAGAGAAGTAGTTCCATTAGAATCTCCACCATCTTCGTCAACGATGTTATAACCAAATTGTCCAAATGTAGCCTCAATTGTAAAGTGCCCACCTATAAAATAATCTATCCCTGGACGAAGATTGAACCCATAAGCATTAAAATTTTCTGAGAAAGTAAGAGGTACATCTCCTTGAGCAAAAAGATAGAATTTATCCGATACTCCCCAATATTTTCTAACTAAAGGCATTACAATAAACGAACCAACAGCATCAGCATCTCCAATAGTAGTACTATTATAACCTAGCCCTAAACCTACAGTTACAGATGGAGCAACAAAAGTACCTACTACCGGTAATATTGTAAATGAACTTGTATCCGCACCTTCATTATTTGTGTATTCTAATTGACCTAATCCCCACCAAGCGCCTTTTAATCCTTGAGAGCTTGTTTCTTCTTCTTGAGCATTAATATTTGTAAATGCTAAGATTGCGATAATAGATAATAAAATTGTTTTTTTCATTTTAAGTTTAATTAATTGTTAATATTTCGCCAAAAATATAATGACTTTGCATTCAAAAAAATGATTAATATCATAAACCTCTATAATAATACTAATTTATCTTTTATTTACCGCCATATTCTTTCTGAAAAATAATAGTACCTTTAAAGTCATTAATTATTTCACATGACAACTTTCAACAATAACGATTTAGGTTTATTAGTATTAAGAGTAGGATTTTCGGTTTTTTTACTTCTTCACGGAATTGAAAAAATAGAAGTGTTAATTGAATCTGGCGGAAAATTTCCCAACCCAATTGGTATAGGTTCTACTCTATCTTTAATATTAGTTTTAATAGCAGAAGTATTTTGCACTATATTAATTATTATTGGATTTAAAGTACGTTGGGCAAGTATCCCACCAATTATTATGATGTTGGTTGCTGTTTTTGTAGTTCATCAAGGGAATTCGGTTATGGAAAGAGAATTGGCTGTTTTGTATTTAATAGCGTTTTCAGCAATTGGAATACTGGGTAGTGGAAAATATGCTATTGGTAAATATAGTTAGCCCATTACCTTTACTATTAATTCCTTCAACAAATCTGCTTGGGTCATATTTGCACCCACTCCTTTACTTTTTACATCAATTTCTCTAATAATAGCAATAACAGAACTAACTCTTCGCATTGGATAATTTCGAGCAGCAACTTCATAATCTTTAATAAAAAACGGATGTACTCCTAATTCTTTAGGAGCTTGAGATTTATTTGGCAGAGTATGATATTTCATCACTTTTTTAAAGAAGCCAAACAATGTTGAAACCGTGACTACTGTAGGATGATTTCTTGGATCGTGTGCAAAATATTGAATAATACTAAAAGCCTTTTTCATATTTTTATGAGCAATCGCATTTAATAATTCAAAGTTGTTATAGTCTTTACTTATTCCAATGTTTTCTTCAATAATTTGTGCAGAAATTTGCTCTCCAGGTTTTACTATTAACTGAAGTTTTTCCAATTCATTATTAATTTTACCTAAATCGTTTCCCAAAAACTCCACTAACATTTGCGATGCTTTTGGTGAAATTGTATACCCTTTTCCTGCTAAAACTCTTCTGATCCAATCGGGAATTTGATTATCATATAATTTTTTGCTTTCAAAAATCACTCCGCTTTTAACGATTGCTTTGTAGATTTTTTTTCGTTTATCTAACTTTTTATATTTATAACAAAGCACTAAAACAGTTGTATTTAATGGGTTTTCAATATAGGAAGTTAAATTTTCGATTGTTCGGACAAGATCTTGTGCTTCTTTAACAATTACCACTTGACGTTCTGCCATCATCGGAAAACGTTTGGCAGTACTTACAATATCTTCAATTTTTACATCACGACCATAGAAAACTGTTTGATTAAACCCTTTTTCTTCTTCAGAAAGCACATTATCTTCAATAAATTTTGAAAGCGCATCGATATAATAAGCCTCCTCTCCCATTAAAAAATAAATAGGTTTGATGTCTCCCTTTTTGATGTTTGCTACTATATGTTTTACTTTATCTAAAGGCACAAAAATTATTGATTATTACAGTTTATTATTATTTATTTTTCCGAAATAAAGTATCTTGCAGTGTGCAAAACCTCAACTTCCCGAAATACAATTTCCGTTTCAAAAGTAACGAAAATAAAACGTTGATTTTTGATATTATTCGAAAAAAGTTTATCGTCTTTACTCCAGAAGAATGGGTGCGACAACATGTGCTTCAGTTTTTGATTTCTGAAAAGAATTACCCCATTTCACATATCAATGTAGAAAAACAATTGAAGCTTAACGATACCATCAAACGTTACGATATTGTTGTGTTTAATCCCAACGGAAGTATTAAAGTAATTGTAGAATGCAAAGCTCCAAAAATCAATATCAATCAGCAAACCTTTGATCAAATTGCTAGGTATAATTTTGTATTGGAAGCAGAATATTTAATGGTTACTAATGGTTTAAATCATTATTTTTGTCAAATGGATTTTGAAAATGAAAAATATATTTTCTTAAAAGGCCTTCCTCAATACATTTCAAAATAAATTATTTTTGAGAAAGCATAATAAAGACTTTACTTTGCATTATGAATGTAGCTGTTGTTATACTTAATTGGAATGGGAAAAAATTGTTAGAACAGTTTTTACCTTCCGTTGTAAAATATTCTGAAGAAGCTACCATTTATATTGCAGACAATGCATCTACAGATGATTCAGTTTTCTATGTTGAAAGTGAATTTCCTTCCGTGAAAACAATTCAGAATTCAACCAACGGAGGTTATGCAAAGGGATATAATGATGCTTTAAAAAACCTTTCGGAAGATATTTTTGTGCTTTTAAATAACGATGTAGAAGTTACTAAAAACTGGCTAAGTTCTATTATTTTGGCTTTTAAAAAAGATTTAAATTTAGTTGCAGCTCAACCAAAAATATTAGATTTTAAAAATAAGAATAAATTTGAGTATGCAGGAGCTGCTGGAGGTTTTTTAGATCAATTTGGATATCCATTTTGTAGAGGAAGAATTTTCGACTCAATTGAAAAGGATGAGAACCAATATAATGATGAAGTTAATATCTTTTGGGCAACTGGTGCTTGTCTTTTTATAAAGAAAGAAGCTTTTAATAATTTAGGAGGGTTTGATGAAGATTTTTTTGCACATCAAGAGGAAATTGATCTTTGTTGGAGATTACATAGTGCAGGAGGGAAAATTAAATATTTTGGAAACTCGACCGTTTTTCATGTGGGTGGAGCTACTTTATCTGCTGTAGATTCTAAAAAAACATTCTATAATTTTAGAAACACCTTATTAATGTTATTTAAAAATGTAAAAGGCTTTAAGGTTTTTGGGTTGATTTTTACTCGATTGGCCTTAGATGGATTGGCTGGAGTTCAGTTTTTATTTCAAGGAAAATGGAAACATACTTTAGTTATTATTAAAGCACATTTTAGCTTTTATGGTCTGATTCCTAAATTCTTAGCAAAACGAAAAAAAAATGCTTCAGATTTAAAATACTACAACACAAAGTCCATCGTTTTAGATTATTATCTAAGAAAAATTCGTATTTTTAAACAGCCAAATTAAAGTTTTCTTAAAAAAGTTGTTTTACTTTTTTTACTAGGCTTTCTTTTAATAATTTTGATTAACATTTAAACAATAAAACAATTATGAAAAAACTTTTAATGCTATTAGCAGTTTCAAGTATTCTTTTTACTTCTTGTGTATCTAATAAAAAATATGCAGAATTAGAAGGTAAGCAAAAAAACACCCAAGATTTATTAAATACTTGCACGGTAAAACTTAACAGTTGTGAAGCCGATAAATCTGCATCCAATGCACGTGTTACTTCATTAGAAGACCAAATAAAAGATTTAAAAAGAGACAAGGAAGATTTAAAAATGTTTACAAAACAAGGAGGAGACAACCTTGAAAGAACTTTGGAAAGCCTTAAAGAAAAAGACCTTAAAATCACTAGATTACAAGATGCTTTAACTCAAAAAGATAGCGTAACTCTTGCCTTAGTTACAAGCCTTAAAAAAGAGGTTGGGCTAGATGATGAGGATATTCAGATTAATGTTGAAAAAGGAGTGGTATTTATCTCTTTAAGTGATAAGGTATTATTTAAAAGCGGAAGCTATAATTTGTCTTCTAGAGCAAATGAAATTTTAGGAAAAGTAGCAACTGTAATCAATGGAAAACCAGACTTTGAAGCATTGGTAGAAGGTCATACAGATAGTGATCCTTACAAGAAAGGTGTGTTAATTGACAACTGGGATTTAAGTACAAAACGTTCTGCTGCTGTAGTACGTAAATTAGTGGAGCTTGGAGCTAATCCTGCCCAAATGATTGCTGCTGGACGTAGTCAATTTGTACCATTAGTGCCTAATGATAGCGCTGAAAACAAATCTATCAACCGTAGAACTAAAATTTACATTTTACCAAAAATTGATCAATTCTATGAAATGATTGAGACTGAAATGAAGAATCTTTCTACAGAAGAAGGTAACTAACATTAGATAATATTTAATTTAAAAAAAGGGCTGAAAATTAATTTTTTCAACCCTTTTTTTGGGCTTTAATTTATAGATAAAATATTAATACCTCTAATAACTACTTGACTTTTTCATTTTTTTAGGCTAACTTTACAACTATATATATATCAACAATTAAATTAGTAAACTACTGATATACTTACGTTGATAAAGTTACTCCCAATACGGTATAATTATATTTAAAACTAACAATTTATTGGTAAATATTTCCGTTAAATTTCCAGACTCCCTTTTCCTTCCCTAATAAGTTCTGGTTCATCACCACAAAGATTAATTACTGTAGAAGGAATATTTCCACCAAAACCTCCATCAATTACAACATCGACAAGTTTATCCCATTTCTCGTAAATCAATTCTGGGTCAGTAGTATATTCTATTATTTCATCTTCATCGTAAATTGAAGTCGAAATAATTGGGTTTCCTAATTCTCTAACAATAGCTAGTGCTATTTCATTATCTGGCACACGTATGCCTACTTCTTTTTTCTTTTTAAACACCTTAGGTAAATTATTGTTTCCAGGAAGAATAAAAGTATAAGGACCTGGTAAGGCACGTTTTAAAATTTTAAAAGTACTCGTACTAATATGTTTTACATAATCTGAAATATTACTAATACTATCACATACAAATGAAAAATTTGCTTTTTCTAACTTCACTTCTTTTATTCTAGCAACTTTTTCTAAAGCTTTGGTGTTTTTTATATCACAACCTAAAGCGTATACAGAATCACTTGGATAAATGACTAAACCACCTTTTCTTAATACTTCTACTACCTTAATAATCTTTCTTTCGTCTGGATTATCCTCATATATTTTAATAAATTCTGCCATAACAAACTTTTGGTTTCATATTTGATATAAAACTAATAGATTTTTTTCTGAAATCATTCAAAAATAAAATCAATTATCATAAACCTTCAAAATAACCGTTAAATAATAAAAGCTAGCTATGAAAAAAATATTTTATCTATTAATTTTAATTATTAGTACTAGTTTAATAATTACTTCTTGTTCATCAGACGATGTAACTATTGAAGATGATATTATCATTGACGAACCTCTAAATGCTGAAACGATATTAAATGTTTCTTATGGGGAAAATTCACAACAAGTTTATGATATTTATTTACCTGCTGGTAGGGATTCAGAAAAAACTAAAGTGGTGGTTTTAGTACACGGTGGTGGTTGGACTGCTGGTGATAAAGCTGATATGGAAAGTTTTGTTTCTTCAATTCAACTTCTTCACCCAAATCACGCCATTGTAAATATCAATTATGTACTGGCAAGTACTACTGCTCCTTTTATTCCTGCTTTTCCTAATCAGTTTTTAGATATAGGATTAGTTATTGATCAGATAATAAACCAAAAAGAAGACCTTCAGGTGTTACCAGAATTTGGTTTAATAGGAACTAGTGCAGGAGCCCATATCTCTTTAATGTACGATTATGTTTACGACTCCCAAGATGTTGTGAAAATGGTGGCAGATATTGTTGGACCCACTAATTTTACTGATCCATTTTATTCAGAAAACCCATTATTTAACCTTGCATTAGAGGTATTGATTGATGAAAGTTTATATCCTGCAAATATCAATTTGGCTGAAGCTACAAGCCCTGCTTTTCAGGTTTCTACAAGCAGTAGTCCTTCTATTCTTTTCTACGGAAATGAAGACCCTTTAGTTCCTCTTTCTAATGGTGAATTATTAGAAGATAATTTAAGTAATGCTTCTGTAACCCATAGTTACACAGTTTATGATGGTGGTCATGGAGATTGGGATGAAGCTAGTTTACTTGATTTACAACTGCAACTTTCCGATTTTATTGATACTTATTTACCAATCGAGGATTAAATTATTTTATCACCTCTAACTTTGCAAAACGTAATAATAATTTTTTAAGTCCACCGTTTTCAAAATTAATTTCGGCTTTAGTATCTGCTCCTACTCCTTCAATTTTTGTAATATATCCTTTTCCGAAGCGAACATGTTTTACAATAGTATTTACCGCAAGATTTAATTCTTTTAAATTAATATTCTTATCAGCTGAACTTGTAACAGGTTTTATTCTTCTTAATTTACGAGTATTACTAATTGTAGGTCCTTTAGGAGGTGTTCCAGATGATGGCTTCCGAAGCCTTAATTTACTATGGTCAATATCATCAAAAATATCTGAATCAATTAATGGCTTGTATCTATTTTCAGTAATAGGAGTTAAATACTCAATAAAACTTTCGTCTATCTCTTGAATAAAACGACTTGGTTCTGCGTCGATTAATTTTCCCCAACGGTAACGAGATTGCGTGTAGGTTAAATATGCCTGTTTTTCGGCTCTAGTAACTGCCACATAGAATAAACGTCTTTCTTCTTCCAGTTCACTTCGGGTGTTCATACTCATTCCACTTGGAAATAAATCTTCTTCCATTCCAACAATAAAAACATACGGAAATTCCAATCCTTTGGCTAAATGAACAGTCATTAAAGCTACTTTATCCTCATCATTTGTTTCCTTATCTAAATCTGTGGCGAGCGCAACATCTTCCAAAAATTCGGCTAAAGAACCTGTTGAATCTGCCAATTCTTTTTGCTCTTCTACAAAATCTTTCATTCCGTTTAAAAGCTCTTCAATATTCTCTATTCTTGCGATTCCTTCAGGAGTTCCGTCTTTTTTTAATTCAGTAAAAAGCCCTGTTTTTTTAACTACGTGTTCTGTAATCTGAAAAACATCATAACTTTGATTCAACACCTGAAAACTCTGAACCATCGTAACAAAATCTTGAAGCTTTGATTTAGTTCCTTTATTAATCTGAATTTCAATTTTATCCAGATTTTGCATTACTTCAAAAATAGAACGATTGTATTGGTTCGCAATCACAATTAGTCGCTCGATAGTCGTTTGCCCAATACCACGAGCCGGATAATTAATGACACGCTTGAGTGCCTCTTCATCTTTCGGATTAATTAAAACACGTAAATACGAAAGCACATCTTTTACCTCTTTCCGTTGGTAAAAACTTAATCC
>JASFZG010000141.1:0-4496 GCA_046055745.1 Flavobacteriaceae bacterium
AAGTTTTTCTGATTTTACTTTCTTAAAACTCAAAAAAAAATCGAAAACAGAACAAGGTTTTTTTCGTTCAGAGTGCGTTCCGCCAATGAATGGCAACGAGTTTGAATATGGCAAGTTGCGATTTAAAGTCGTACTTTTCCACAGTTTGTTATTTACTTTAAAAGTACTAAAATTTTTCAATTATTACGATTAAGCAATTTGCTATATGCGGTGTTGTGTAATGTGGTTTTGAGTTCAAATTAATCTATTTTGTTGTAATTCAAATCCGCAAAAATTATCAAAGTCTGGAATTTGTCTTTTTAGTTTCAATTTTTCTTATTTATTTTTCCGTTTCAATGAGTTTTTCCAGTTTCATTGCTCAAATCTGACCGTTTCAATTTTTTTTCATAACCACATCTAATTGTAAATATGCTGCACGTCTAATTAACAAAATATTCCTTAATTAAAGAAAATAATATATATTTTACAATTGGTTTTGAAAGATATTTGTTACAACCTACTTTAATCGCCTTTTCTCTGTCGCCTTTAAGGGCAAAAGCCGTTTGAGCAATGATAAATGATTTTTTGTTAAATTGGCGTATTTGTCGGGTAGCTTCATACCCGTCCATAATAGGCATTTTCATATCCATTAATATCAAATCTATGTCAGGATTATTGCGGCAAATTTCAACTGCTTCCAATCCGTTTGCTGCATATAATACTTTCTTACCTAAATTTCCTAGCATGTCACCTAAAAACCAGCTTGATGTTTCATCATCTTCTACGATTAATATGTTCAGCTTTTTTAATAGAGTTTCCAATTCTCTATCTGTATTGTCAATTACACTTTCGTTTTCTCCTTTTGTTTCAACATTGTAAGGGAGCGTAAAACAAAAGATTGAGCCTTTCCCTTTTTCGCTTTCTACCCACAATTCTCCACCAAGCATTTCCACATAAGCTTTAGAAATGGCTAAGCCTAAACCTGCACCTTGCAAGGCCTTTTTATCAGAAATATCAGCCTGAATAAAACGCTCAAAAATTGCTACCTGCCTGTCGCTGTCAATTCCAATACCCGTGTCCTTTACATAAAATTCAAGTTGTTTACCCTTTTTAGTATAACCAAATTCTATTGAACCTTTTTCGCTGTACTTAATGGCATTTTTTACAAGATTTGTTAAAATAGCAAATAATTTCTCGCGGTCGATTTTAACAATGGCTTTCTTAAATGGCAATGAATTTATGAACGAAAGGGTGATTCCTTTTGTTTCCGCTTCGGGTTTGAAAAAGGTATAAATATATTCGATTTGCTCGTTAATATTGGACTTTTGCAAATTAACTTGCATTAAACCCGATTCTATTTTTGAAATGTTTATGATATCATCAATGATATTGAGCATGCGTGCACCGCTCTTTTCGATGACTCCAATGTATTTTTGTTGCTTCTTCCCGGAAAGATTAGGCGTTTTGAGCAAATCGGCAAAACCAAGTATGCCATTCATAGGCGTACGAATTTCATGAGACATATTGGCTAAAAAAGCTGACTTTAAACGGTCTGATTCTTCGGCTTTTTCTTTGGCTAATATAAGCTCTTTTCGTTGTTTTTTGCGCTGGGTAATATCCGATAAAAAATAGATAATGCCAATTAATTCGCCATGCGCATCCGAAATGGAAGAATAATAAACTGCTGCAGAAAATGTACTTCCGTTTTTGCGCTGACAAATAATTTCTCCCGACCAATTTTCTCCATTATCCAATAAAGCCATTATTAATGCAGTATCTTCATTAGTTACTGAAAGTTGAATTACATCATGAATATTTTGCCCTATTACTTCAGTTTCATTCCAACCGTACAATTTTTCCGCAGCCTTATTCCAATAAGTAATATCACCATTAAGGTGTGTTGCTATTATTGTTTCTCCTATCTGATTTAATAAATTTGAATGAAATTTTAATTGAATTTCAGCCTTTTTTTGTTCTGTTATATCATGTAGAAAACAAGTAACCGTTGACTGCATTCCTTCTTTAGGATTGCTAAAAATATTTCCCTCTACATCAATAATTTCACCACTGTGTTTAATAAGCTTAAAATCAAGATTTTCAGTTCTTTGGTCCTCAAGTGCCTTTTGAAAAGCCACATCATATTTTGAGAATAGATCGTGTTGTATGATATCTCCCAATTTTAAACTGGTTAGATTCTCTTCTGTGTAGCCAAGTTTTTCACGCCAGGCCCTATTTACTAACAATATTTTTCCATCGGGGGTCATTGTTTGTATAAGATCGCTGGTGGTATCAAAAATATGCCTATATTGCTTTTCGCTTTCTTTCAGTTTCTTGATTAATTCCTGCACAGTTTGTGCCATCTGTGAAAATGAACGAACAAATATGCCAATCTCATCGTTTGTTTTTACTACAAGTGGTTCTGAGTAATCTCCATTCGCAAATGCTTTAACCGATCTAGTCAGAAGCCTAATTGGCTTGGAAATTCTGTGAATAGTTAGATATACGACAATCAAACTTAAAAGAAAGGCAAGAATAAAGACCTTATATATTCCATCCATCTTCTCCTTTCTCATAAGATTTGATTGTAAATTTAATATTTCAATTTTATGAGCCACAATGTTGAAGATTTTGGTTGTTTCCAGATTAACATTCTCCGCAAATTGGTAATCCATTATCTCCATAAGTTCAATGGCTCTCATAGATAATTTTGGATGCGTAATTGTGAAAATTTGATTGGCGTAATCATAGATAGAATCCAAATTGGTTGCAATGGAATTAACGATAAAAAGTTCTTCTTCTGAGAGTTCGAACTCGTGGAAGTCTTTTTGATACTTTTCTACTTGAGTAAGTTGTTGTTTGAACTTTTGTTGGTAATCGTCTTTCCCTGTGATGATATAGTCGTTGGCTGACATTATAAGCATAGCAACGTTGAATCTTAAATTACCTGCAACAATTTGCTTTGATGCCTCATTATATATAGTCTGGCTATTGTTGATTAGAAAAGTGTAGTTCTTTAAGAAAATACTTATAATTACAATCATCATAAAAAGGATGATAATGTACGGAAATGCTATCTTTTTACCTATGGTAGATGTAAATGGCTTTCTTCCAAAAAATGAACCTATAAAAAAACCGTCAGATGGAGCTTGTGAGTATTTTAAATAAGGTGGCTCAGTATTTGAATGGCACTTTTCTGATTCCAATGGAATACTTGTTTCAGAAGCCACCTTAGAAGGTGAAGTTTTAATTTTCTTACTCATTTTCAGTTGTATTAGGGCTTAATAATTCTATGAGTGCTAGTAAATCTGCGTGTATTTTTTTAGCGGTCGGAAAGTTAATTTTACGTTCACCATTTATAATCATTTTTACATATTTGCTGCTACAACCATGTTTAGCCGCAAGCTTTGGACTTTGACCATAAAGGAGTTTTTTTTCACTATCTGAAAAGGATGCGGTCATATTATTTCTTACATTTGTTTTAATGAAAAGAACAAATATATAAGATATTTTCAATATATCAAAATATAATATAAGATTTAATCTATTTAAATTAATAATGAAATCGACAATCCATAGAATAAAAGACTTTATAGATTATAAAGGTATCTCTATAAGAGCCTTTGAAATAAGTGTTGGCTTCTCAAATGGATCTTTTGGAAGCCAATTAAAAAACAATAAAACTATAGGAGTTGATAAATTAGAATATATCTTAAATATTTATCCTGAACTAAATCCATTATGGCTATTAACGAGTAAAGGAGATATGATTTTATCAGAAAATAATATGGTAAATGAGCATGAAGAGTCAAATAAAAAAAAATATTTAAATAAGGATATTCAATACGTACAAGAAATAAATACCTTATTAAAAGAAAATATTACTTTGTTAAAAAAGGAAATAGAGCATTTAGAGCATAAATTAAGTATTGAAAAATCAATGAAGTCTCAAATGTTTAATAAAAAATAAAAAAGGTGGGAGGGAAAATTTTATTCACAGGTCAGTTGGGAAATTTTTTTGCAAATCTAATTAGCGGTTTAATTGCTTACAGTTTCTTCTGATAATCTTCAACTTGGATGCGCTGTAGCTTAAACTTGTGATTATAGTCCACTTTCTCAGTGATGTGCATAATGAGTGTTGCCATACTGAACCTCAAGTTGGCTATAACACCCTGTTTTAATGCCTCTTCATGTTGTTGCGTTAAGTTCTTGAATTCAGGTATTTTTTTCCGCCATATTACACAACGGTTTAGGGTTATGATTTCGTGCGTGTAAATCCGCTAGGATTTTCAAGCTGTGAAATCAGGTTAAATATACAGAATGTTTATCGGACTGTTACCAACCCAGCAATGAATTATACCCATTGTTGTAAAATGTATTTTTATTCATAATTATTTATTCATTCAGAAAATCAATCAGCTAAATAATTAGAAATCGAAATTGTTTTCGGTTTAGTTAGAATTTGTCATTTTAAGCTTTTCGTTCAGCTCAGTTTTCCGATTCATTTCTCAAATCTGTGC
>JASFZG010000142.1:0-15220 GCA_046055745.1 Flavobacteriaceae bacterium
TGATACAGAATAAATCTTCTGCCGATTTAATTTTAGAAGTTGCGTGTCGTTCAAAACAAAAACGAGCATCGGTAGTGCTCATTCCTATTCCGTTATCGATGACTTGTACTAATGTTTTACCAGCATCTTTAATCACCAATTTTATGATTGTTGCTTTTGCATCAATGGCATTTTCTAAGAGCTCTTTAACTACCGATGCAGGGCGTTGAACAACTTCCCCAGCAGCAATCTGATTGGCAACATGATCGGGCAATAATTGAATAATATCTGCCATTAGTTATATAAAAAAATAGACAAATCGAAATCGATGATGTATAGAAAAACAAGTATTAATATGGAAATAATCAATAAAACTATTTTGTTAGATTTTTTATTTGAAGAAATTCTTAACTCCTCTATAACAGAAGTGAATTTATCTTTCAATCCTTTGTTATCGCCTACGGTTGTTCTGAATCTATCAAATTTCTGTTCCATCTGGAAAGGACTTCCTTTTCCTTCATTATTATAATGACGAGGTTCATAACCAAATTTTTTATTCTTCCGTTGTTTTAACATTCCCATAAATCAAATGTAAATAATTTACTGCGTTTAAAATAGCTTTTAACACTAGTTATATTAACAATAAACGTACCAATAGTAAATGAGAAATTAATTTAAATAAACCTGACAAAATGGGTTTTGATTTTGCTTTTGTACTTAGACACTTCGGCTCCGCTCAATGAACACGCTCAACCTGACAAAATTAGTATAATCAACTATTATTTCAAATCATTGACAACCATTCGCAGTTCTGAATAGGTGAATTTATCGTTTAACTTGTTTTTTAAATCAGTTAAACTTTCAAACTCAATTTTAGGTATTTCTTTCTTTAATTCTAAATATTTTTCTTCTGAAATTAAATCGTAAATATCAACTTCACCAGACTCAATAAACGAAGCTAAATGCCCTTCAATTGTTCCTGTAACCATTTCACGATTTGTTGCAATTTCTGCAATAGACATTCCATTTTTGTACATTTTAAGTGTTAGCAATTTGGTGTTCTCTTTTTTTGGTTTGGTTTCTTTTATTATAATTTCTTTGACTTCAATATTGTTTTCATCTGCGTATTCATTGATAATCTCGAGGATTTCACTTCCGTATTTGTCAATTCTAACCTTACCCATTCCGTGAATGGTTTTTAATTGCTTTTTATTAAGCGGAAGAAAATTAGACATTTCATATAAAGTACGTTGAGTGAAGATTTGAAAATGCGGAACATCTTCAGAATTTGCAATAATACTTCGTAAATTTCTTAGTTGGTCAAACAAAATTGAATGTTCCGTTTCTGCAATAAACTCTTTCCGTTTTTTGGGAAGTGTTTCTTTTTGAAGGATTGCTTCAGCTCTTAATTTTAAATATTTTTGTACATAAAATTCATCTTTCAAACCTTTTAAACAAAATAATTTTACAGCAAGTTGATCTTCAATTGAGGTATAATTTTTATCAAAATCTTTATGTAATGCCTTGTCTTCGGTTGAAAATGAAACTTCTTCAAAAGGAGTTTTTAGCTTGTCAATAATATGTTTTAAAAAATAATTAATGGCTTTATGAATTCTTTCATTTACCATTTTATTTTTTTCTAAAGTATCTAGGTCTTCCGTTAAATTATGTAATTGAATTTTAAAACTATTGGCTACTTTTAAAATTGGTTGAATTCCTTTTTCTTTAATTTCCGTTAAAGGATCGATGATGGTTCCCTGAAAACTATTTTGATTTTTATAGTATAAATCAATCATCCGATTTACGGGATGCATTATCTGATAAAAATTCAATAACTCTTCAATTAAATTCAATTGAAAAATCTTTTCTGATTGATTTAAAATGGATTGATCTGGCTGGTTTTTGGCAACATTTTCATTAAAATTCGTCACTCGAGTATCGGTAATAATACTGCTGGAATTGATTTTACTCTTTAATACAACACCTTCTAAAGTCCTGCACCTACTCAACGCCACATAGGTTTGTCCGTGTGCAAAAGCAGCATTGGCATCGATAATCGCCTTATCGAAAGTTAATCCTTGTGATTTATGAATAGTTATTGCCCAAGCCAATCGCAACGGCATTTGAGAAAAAGAGCCAATCGTGTTTTCTGAAATCTCTTTCGTTTCAGAATTTAGCGTATAATTTACATTTTCCCAAGTTTCGGGAGTTACTGTAATTTCTTCTTCATCTTCAGGGCATTTCACCTGAATTTCTTTTTTGGAAAGAGAAATTATCTTCCCTATTTTTCCGTTGAAATAACGCTTTTCAGGATTGCTATCGTTTTTAATAAACATTACTTGAGCGCCCACTTTTAAGTACAGTTTCTCATGTGTTGGAAAAGACATTTCTTGAAACTTTCCGTCAATAATTGCTTTGTATTTTTCTGATTTCCCTTTAAGTTTTTCCAATTCCACTTCATTCATATCGTTTGCACGTTTATTATGAGTGGTCAGTGTGATGTAGCCGTCCTCTTCCTTTGGAGAAAAATCAGGTAAATATCTTTTGTTTAATTCGTTGGCAGATGCTTCGGAAAGGGTGTTATTCCTAATTTCATTTAATATCTCTATAAACTTCTGATTGTCTTGACGGTAAATATGTTTTAGCTCAATTGAAATGGCATTGCTTTCTAAAAAAGCTTTACTACTAAAAAAGAAAGGTGTTTGATAATAGGGCTTTAAAATATTCCATTCGTGATCTTTAACCACAGGAGAAAGTTGTTGCAAATCGCCAATCATCAAGACTTGCACACCTCCAAAAACTTTGTTTCTATTTCGATAGCGTCGTAAAACTTGATCGATTCCGTCTAATAAATCAGAACGAACCATACTAATTTCATCAATAATCAATAAATCTAATGACTTAATAATATTGATTTTAATTTTACTGAATTTCTGTCTAAAAGAATCTTTTTTCTGAAATGAAGACCCGTCGGGTAAAATAGGCCCGAAAGGCATTTGAAAAAAAGAATGTATCGTAACACCTCTAGCATTTATGGCAGCAACTCCCGTTGGGGCAACTACTATAAGTCGTTTTAAAGAATTGGTTTTTAAGGAATGTAAAAAAGTAGTTTTTCCTGTTCCAGCTTTTCCAGTTAAGAAAATGGAACGATCTGTTTTTTCAACAAAATCCCAAGCTAAATCGAGTTCTGGGTTTTTAGGCATTTTTGAGAATAAATTATAAGAGGGAGTTATAATCTTGAAAAACAAAGGTACTTAAAAAGAAGTTGAAGTTGAAAATGAATATTTGAATAAATTTAGACTTTCCTAATGCTTTTGGGTTAAAATCTTTATTTTACATTTGTTAATGATTGATGACAGGTAACTGTTGTGAGTAATTTCCAATAAAAACGAAAAAACAATGAGTCTTAATAATAAAATTTTACTTGATAAATTTTTAATACCAATAATATTATTAATTCTTTTAATTATATATCTATTCAAACAAGACCCATATATTTTAAAATATAGTTATGGAATATTAATTTTTTATTTCGTAATGTGGCTCATAGTTTCAGCCATAAAAATTAATAGGTCAACTAATCATTTAATTAATTATTCTATTGAATCAGAAACTATAAGTCTTGTCTATTATGTAAGCATAAAATCTAAAAAAGAAGTAATTATTCCTATAAGTGATGTTAAATTTACAAAATTACAAACTAGAATATTTGACTTTGGTTTTGATGTTTTATCAATTAAATACATTGACAATGAAGGTTTACACAACTTATTAGATTTAAAAATTTCTAACAAAAAAGATTGGATAGATATTTTATCAAAAATTGAACTAGAAGCAACTTAAGGAAACTATTGTTGCGAATAACAAAACTACAGGCAACATTGTATGACGTTCATTATAGCTGAAATTCCTACCGGAATTTCAGCTTATTTGTTATCTTTGGTCTTAGCGGAAAACACTTCGTATCTTCCCGTCAACAAACGGCATACAAAGCGTTGTAACACATTATACAAATGCAAAAAGCAATAATCATCTTATTACTATTATCAAGTTCACTTACCTTCTCTCAAAATAATAAAACTGAAAATATTTTGAACGAAGGGAAGTTACTTTTCCGAATGGAAAAAGGTTCTTGGTATGGAACAGATGATATGCTGATAAGGTTTAAAACAAAAAAAGATTCAATTGGCGGATACTTATCCTATCAAACTACTGAAAATAAAATAAACACAATTTTCTTTAGCCGCTTTGATTCGGGCAAAATTTTGATACGTTATGAATTTGACAGCGTCCCGAAACCTGAACCAATTAAAATTGACACTTTAAATCATAAAGCAACTGATTTGGAAAAAAATCTAATTTCTATCCGACAAGATGCAAAAGATAGAGCTTATGGAAATGAAGACGATTTTTTTAGCTTTTATGAAAACACTTCATTGAATTTTATTCCTTTAATTACTGACAAAGAAAGAAACGTTTTCGTTTTGACTGGCCCACAATTTTCTGGATTTGTATTAATTGGTAACGATTATAAATTGAGTTACAATATGAAAAATGAATTTAAGAAAAAAGAGAAAATTCATAACTCAATTTTAAAATTTCCATATGCTTCAGAAGATAAAGGAAACCCAACTGTTTCGACGCTTCATTCTCACGTTATAACCGAATATATTTCATCAACTGATATATGCACTTTATTGCTTTACAAAAACTATGTTGAATGGAATCAACACATTGTTATGAGCGAAAAAAAAGTCTCGATTTTTGATTTAGATAAAGAATCTATTTTTACAATAAAGAAGAAAGCTTGGGATAAAATTTACGCTAACGAAAAGGAATAAATCAGAATTCAAGAAATAAGTTCCAAAAAAAACATGAAAACATTTATTATATTATTACTTATTTCAAATTCTATCATTTCGCAAACTAGTGATGCGAAAATAATTTTCAACGATGGAACTGAAGTTGAAGGGTTAGGATCAGTTTATAAGCTTAATAAAATAAAATTCAGGCTAACGGAAGATGATAAACCAGAAATTTGGACAGATTTGATGGTTAAACAAATAATTTTTTATGGTTTTGAGTATAGTATAATGTTTGAATATGTTAAATTAAAACCGAATAAATCAGCAAAATTATTGGAAGTCCTAACAGAAGGTTATGTAACATTATATGCCGATGTAAAAATCACATCATATTATACCTCAAATTTTGGATCTAATATTACTAAAAATGAATTTACTACAACAAAACTTTTTGTCAAAAAAGAAGGAGAATTTCCCGTTAAATTAGGCAAGTTTAAAAGAAATATAAAAGATTATTTTACAGATTGTATAGGTTTACACAAAAAAATAGATAATGGAAAATTAAAAACAACTAATTTGAAAGAAATAGTTGAATATTATAACGATTACTGTTCAGATTAAGAAGGTATAATTGAATGTAAACATTATTTAAAAAAACCGTTTCAAAACTTAAAACTTAGCGTCTTTTCTAAGCTGTGCCATTTTAATTGCAGCAATAGCTGCTTCCGTACCTTTATTTCCGTGTTTGCCTCCACTACGGTCAATAGCTTGCTGAAGATTATTATCGGTCAGCACACAAAATATGACAGGAATATCGTTTTGAACATTTAAATCTTTAATTCCGTCTGAAGTTGCCTGACAAACAAAGTCAAAATGTTTGGTTTCCCCTTGAATTACAGAACCAATTGCAATAATAGCATCGAGCATATCATAGCTTTCTTGCATTTTTTTACAACCATATACCAACTCAAAACTTCCAGGAACATTCCAACGAACAATGTTTTCTTTAATTCCGCCACATTCTAAAATTGCATCGAAAGCACCTTGAAACAAGCCTTCAGTAATTTTGGGATTCCATTCTGAAACAACAATCCCAAACCGAAAATCTTTCGCGTTTGGGATTGTTGCTTTATCGTAAACTGATAAGTTGTTATTTTCTGTTGCCATTTTTACTGCATTGCTTCCGCTTTACCTTCGTAAATTGTAGCCTTGGCAGCTTCTGGAGATTTAGGGTAATTATCATTGATAGCCTTAAAATGCTTTAATGCTACATCTTTCTTTCCTAATTCCAATGCTGTGATTCCTGCTTTCAATAAAAAACGAGGAGCGGTTAATTCACTTTTACTCATAGACGCTGCTTTTTCGTAATACTTTAAAGCTTCATCTTGTTGATTTAATTGAGCAAATGCATCGCCGATAGCACCTTTTGCAATTGGAGCTACATTCATATCATCTGCTTTAAAAGCATCTAAATATTCAATAGCTTCTTGATATTTACCAGTATTTAAGTAAGCAATTCCAGCATAATAAGTTGCTAAATTTCCTGCACTTGTACTTCCGTAGTTATCAATAATATCTATAAATCCAAATTTTCCTTCTCCACCTGTAAGTGAAAGGTTGAATAATGAATCTTTACTCGTAGCTGCTAACGCTTGTTCGTAATAAGATTGCGCTTGAAACATTTCGTTCATTGCTTCTGCTTCTTTAGGTTCTTGAATAAAATTCTGGAATCCCAAATATCCTAAAACACTAATTGCAACAACTCCAACAAATATTAGAATTGCTTTTTGGTTTTTTTCAACCCATTCTTCGGTTCTTGACGCTCCTTCATCTAGTGTGCTAAATACCTCTGCTGTGGTACTTTCGTCTTCGATGTGATCCATCTTTTCAGCCTGGGTTCTAGGCTTTCCTCCCCTTTTCTTATATGTTGCCATAGTAAATCTTGTTAAGTGTGCAAAAATATAATTTTTATTAGATAATAAAAGCGAATTTATTTCTTATTTTTCAATAATTTGCAAGTGTTAATTTTCATTCATTTTTGAAAAACAAAAACACCTTAATATCCTTTTAACCATTTAGCTACTATGACATTAGAAAACCTTTCACTTCTTAATTATAAAAACTTTGAAACGGTTTCTTTTCAGTTTGATCCAAAGATTAATTGTTTGGTTGGAAATAATGGGGTCGGAAAGACGAATGTTTTGGATGCAATCTATCATCTTTCCTTCGGAAAAAGCTATTTCAATCCTATCACCTCTCAAAATATAAAACATGGGGAAGCTTTTTTTGTAGTTGAAGGGAATTATAACAAGGAAGAACGGGAAGAAAAAATTATTGTCAGCGCAAAACAAGGGCATAAAAAAATAATAAAACGCAACGGAAAACCCTACCCTAGATTTAGTGAACATATTGGTTTTTTGCCCTTGGTGATTATTTCGCCAGCAGATCGGGATTTGATTATTGAAGGGTCTGAAACCAGAAGAAAATTTGTGGATGGTGTTATTTCACAAGGAGATTCCAATTACTTACATACTTTACTAAACTATAATAAGGTATTGGCACAACGAAACTCGTTATTAAAATATTTTGCTGTAAACCACACGCATAATCAAGAGACCTTAGATATTTATAACCTACAAATGCACGATTTAGGAACTACAATTTATGAAAAGCGTACTGAGTTTTTAAAGGAATTTATGCCAATTTTCTTGAAGCGTTATCAATCTATTAGTAACTCTAAAGAAACCGTAAATCTGTTATATAAAAGTCAGTTAGATGAAAAAGAATTGTTAGTTTTACTTCAGGAAAATGCTCAAAAAGATAAATTTTCTCAATACAGTAATTTCGGAATTCATAAAGACGATTTACTATTTGAAATTGAAGGGCATCCTATTAAAAAGTTTGGATCGCAAGGACAACAAAAATCATATTTGATTGCCTTAAAATTGGCGCAATTCGATTTTATTAAAACACAAAGTAAAGTGAATCCCATTTTATTAATGGACGATATTTTTGATAAATTGGACGAATCGAGAGTGGAGCAAATAATTTCTTTGGTAAAAAACGAAGATTTTGGTCAGTTGTTTATTAGTGATACTCATTCTGATAGGACAGAAAATGTGATAAAGAAGATTCATCAGACTTATAAGATGTTTCGGTTGTGAGGAGCTTGAAGACAGATAATCGATACGTTCGCTTTGGTGAACACTCAGTGACCTTTGATTGAAACAAAAAATCTCTGAGAACTTTGTTTAAAATAAAAAGATACCCGTCTACACGGGCATGATATGGCAAAAAGAGAACATAAAGAAAGCCCGATTAGTGAAGTACTAAAAGGGTTTATAGATGCAAATAAACTTCAAAAAGGATTGGACAAAGTTTCTGTAGATGAAGCTTGGCACAAATTAATGGGGAATGCAATTTCAAAATACACCACCGCGATTAGTTTGGAACGTGATGTATTATATGTACAATTAAGTTCTTCGGTTTTGCGAGAAGAATTAAGTTATGGCAAAACAAAAATCATCGCTATGATTAACGAAGAAATGGGTAAAGAAGTGATTACTAAGTTGGTGTTGCGATGATAATGTAATTACGAAGAGGTACGACTTTGCAATCTCATGAAAACAGCTTTAATTTTGAGATCACTTCA
The DNA here is from genome assembly GCA_046055745.1 of Flavobacteriaceae bacterium. GTDB lineage: Bacteria > Bacteroidota > Bacteroidia > Flavobacteriales > Flavobacteriaceae > Marifrigoribacter. Next base: position 8,437 of record JASFZG010000142.1, read on the forward strand.
GCAAAAAAGCCTCGTGAAGACATAGCCTATATTTAGGATTTCATAAGAATTTTATAAATGTAAACTTCATTCTTATAACAAAAAAAATGTCCTTAATTTCTTAAAGACATTTCTTATTCTAAGTAAAAGGTTACTTAAAACATTTCTCTTCCAGAAAAATGGAAAGCACCTTCAATTGCAGCATTCTCGTCGCTATCACTTCCGTGAACAGCATTTTCACCGATAGATGCAGCAAATAATTTTCTAATTGTTCCTTCAGCAGCATCAGCAGGATTTGTAGCACCGATTAAAGTTCTAAAATCTTCAACTGCATTGTCTTTTTCTAAGATAGCAGCAACAATAGGTCCACGCGTCATATATTCAACTAACTCTCCATAAAATGGACGTTCGCTGTGAACTGCGTAAAACGCTTCTGCATCAGTTTTTGTCATTTGTGTGAGTTTCATAGCTACAACTCTAAAACCTGAAGCTGTAATTTTTTCAAGTATAGCACCAATGTGTCCTTTTTCAACACTATCAGGCTTTAACATAGTAAACGTTCTGTCTGTTCTCATTTTATAAAAATTTTTGCAAAAATATGGAATTTGAGTACAAAAGCAGCACAAACCCAATTATTTTATTGAGTGTACCCTTTACAGTACATAACTTTTGAAAATTATGTTTACATTTACTATTAAATTAAATAACTATGGCAAACGAATCAAATTTTTTAAGCGGAATAGTAATCGGCGCTATTATTGGTGCTGTTGCTGGAATTTTACTGGCTCCTGAATCTGGGGAAGAAACCAGAAAAAAAATTGTTGATAAAACTTCTGGATTAAAAGAAGAAATCGAAGATAAAATAAGTGATATTTCAGAAAAAATAAAAGAATTAGAATCTGAAAAACTTACTGAATTTAAAGAGAAATTCTACGACGTTAAGGGAACTTTGAAAGAACAATACGCAAATGTAGTTCATAAAATTGAGCAAATTGAAGAAGAAATTCTTTTAAAATACAAAGCTATTGAAGAGGAAGCCAAAGAAGATATTTCAGAAGTAAAAAACACCTAATAATTTATGTTTGACTTTATAAAAGAATATATAGATAATAGAATTCAGTTAGTAAAACTGGGGCTCGTAAGTGTTTTGGCTAACCTTACTGCAAAGCTTATTAGCTCTTTTTTAATATTGCTAATTGCACTCATTATATTATTTATGTTTAGTATTTCATTAGCATTTTATTTTGGGCAACTTTACCAAAATAATGCCTTAGGTTTTGCTATTGTTGGCGGTATCTATCTCTTGATTTTTATTGTTTATATGTTATTTGCTAAAAAACCAATTGATATTAAGGTAAAGGATACAATTGTTCAAGCTGCTTTTGCTGCTGAAAAAGAATTAACGGAAGAAAGTAATGAGTAAAAAACTAGCAAATAAATACGACATTACCTCTTTTGATGAACTTCAACAAGTGCGTAAAAACTTAAAAGAAGTTATTGAAGAACAAGAAGCTTCATTTAAAAACAACCCTTTAGTTAAAATATCCAATTCTTTAAGTAATTCTGGTTCTCTTACAAGTTCATTGAAAGAAGGCTTCTCAGACATCAACTTTAAATCAGCAGAAGCTATCATAAGCTCTTTACTATTATCTTTTAAATCTACTAGAAAATATTTTGTTGGATTTCTAATTGCAAAGGAAATGGTTCCTTTTATGATAAATAAAGTAAAGGAATTAACCGAAAGTAGAAAAAATTAGTTTATTAGAATTAATATTTTTGCTCTAAAACATCATAAACCACATTATCTTCTCCCTTAATCTCCATAGTTACTTTTTGGTTTTTAAAATCGAATTTTATCAGCCCAAAATTTAACCTTTTAATTTGATTTCCTATTCTGTATTTGTTTGCGTCTTCGGGAGCATCTGGATATACTTTTGTCATTCCACTTGCCGTAAAATCTATCAATGGATAATTTAACCCTTCCAATTCTTTTACTGAAAACTCAGCTAAATGTCGATCCCCGCTTAAAACAAAAATATTATTCGCTTTTGCATTGAGAATTAGTTGATTTAATTTTTCTACCTCTTCAGGAAAATACCCCCATTTTTCCCAGAAATGCTCATCTGCCAAAAACTGAATACTACTCACTATTACTGTAAAAGTGGTGCTATCATCGGCTAATTCTTTTTCAAGCCAATTCCATTGAGTTTCTCCTAAAACTGTTCCAACATGATCTGCTGGCCAATGATCGTATCGTCTTCCTTCTGTAGTGCTTAATAAAAGTGAATCTCTAAAATAACGAGTGTCTAACATAATTAATTTCACGCTTCCTTTTTCTGTAGAAAATATTTCAGAAGAATAAACACCTTCTCTAGTTCTACGAATATCATCTTTAGGAGCCTTCAGAAAATCTAAAAACTCTTGTTGCGCTTCTTTTTTTGCGTGCCACTCCTTCCCCGCATCATTTTTTCCGTAATCGTGATCGTCCCAAGTTCCAGTTATTCTTGTGATGGAAGCCAATTTTTGATAATCTGGTTGCGCCCAAACACTATCGTAATCTGCTTTCATTTTCAACATATCATCGGTATCTGCATATATATTATCGCCACCCCAAACAAATACATCTGGTTTATTCTCAATAATAGGTTTCCAAAGAGGTTGCTCCATTCTTTGATCACTACAACTTGCAAAAACCATTGTAAAATCGATACTTTCTTTAATTGGAATTTCAGTTTTATTTTCTTCAGAAGGGTTTTTAGTAGCCTCATCTTTGCAAGAAGTCAAAATTAGTAAGGATACAGTTAATAAAATATATTTCATTTCAATTACGTTTTAATAGTTCAAAAGTAAGCAAAATTAGTAGGTAAATGCTAATAAATTGTATATTCGCAGTCTATGAATTCTGAAGAAATTTCAGTAGCAAAAGAGCTACTAAACACCCCTAAAAAAATTGTTGTTATAGGACATAAAAACCCTGACGGTGATGCTGTTGGCTCTTGTTTGGGCTTGTCAAATTTCCTTAGGCAAATAGGACATCAAGTTACTACGGTAATGCCTAATGATTTTCCTAATTTTTTAAAATGGATTCCGGAAGCTTCCGAAGTTATTAATCTAGAGCAAAATTCAGAAAAAACGAGTTCAGCTATAAATGAAGCTGAGCTAATTTTTACTTTAGATTTTAACGCGCTTCATCGAACTGGTGATTTAGAACAGTATTTAGAAAAAGCAACTGCAAAATTTATTTTAATAGATCATCATCATCAACCCGATGATTACGCAGTTGTTACTTATAGTGATGTAACGATGTGTTCTACTTCTGAAATGGTATTTCATTTTATGGAATATTTAGACGAAATAAACCTTTTAAATAAAGAGATTGCAACTCAATTATATGTAGGAATAATGACTGATACGGGGTCTTTTCGATATCCTGCGACAACAGCCACAACCCACAGAGTAATTGCAAATTTAATTGAAGCAGGAGCTAAAAACTCAACGATTCATCAAAATGTATACGACACCAATAGTCCTGACCGACTTAAATTATTGGGAGTAGCATTAAATAATATGGTGATGCTTCCAGAATTTAAAACGGCATATATCACTATTTCGCAAGAAGAATTAAATGAAAATAATTTTAAAAAGGGCGATACTGAAGGTTTTGTAAATTATGCTTTATCTATGACTGGAGTTGTTTTTGCAGCTATATTTATTGAAAATAAAAAGGAAGATATTGTGAAAATTTCCTTGAGAAGTAAAGGAAGTTTTTCAGTAAACGAATTTTCTAGAAATCATTTTAACGGCGGTGGTCATACCAATGCTGCTGGAGGAAGAAGTCACAAGTCTTTACCACAAACAGTTACTGAGTTTATAAGCCTTTTAGCTAATTATAAAACCGCTTTAAATGAATCGTAATTTTCTTTTAATCTTAATAATTATTGTAACTTTTGGTTCTTGTAAAAGTCCTGAGGCAAGAAAACCTGTTCAGAATAATTCGGGTACTTATATCAAAAAATCGGTTGAAAGAAACAAAGCTATTTTCGAAAAAGAAGAACAGCAAATTATACAATTATTAGATTCCAATCCTGAGCAAGAATACTTTTCTTCAGAAGAAGGGTTTTGGTATTTTTATAATAAGCAAGATACAATAGCTACACAGAAACCAGTATTTGGCGATCATATTTTGTTTAGTTATAACGTTAAAAAATTAGATAATACTGTAGTCCTTTCGGAAAAAGAAATTGGCATTCAAGATTATATAGTAGATAAAACCAATCAAAAATTAATAAATGGGATTCGTGACGGTGTAAAGCTTATGAAGGAAGGTGAAGTGGTTACTTTTTTAATACCTTCGTATAACGCTTATAGCTACTACGGAATCGAAAATAAATTAGGTACAAATGTTCCCATACAGTGTACCGTAACTTTAATTAAAATAAATAAAAACAACTAATATTATGAAAAAACTATCATTTTTAATTTTAATCCTTTCTTTGGGATTTGTATCCTGTCAAAACGATTATCCAGACTTAGAGGATGGTGTTTATGCTGAATTTAAAACCAACAAAGGAGTTTTTGTAGCAAAATTATATAATGAAGAAACTCCTCTTACGGTTTCAAACTTTGTTGATTTAGCGGAAGGAAATAACGGTATGGTAGATTCAATTTACAAAGGTAAAATGTTTTACAACGGACTTACATTCCACAGAATTATGAAAGATTTTATGATTCAAGGTGGTGATCCATTAGGAACTGGTTCTGGAAGCCCAGGATATACTTTTCCAGATGAGTTTTCAGAAAACTTAAAACACGCAAAAAAAGGAGTGCTTTCTATGGCAAACTCTGGTACTAACACTAATGGTAGCCAGTTTTTTATTACCTTAAAAGAAACACCTTGGCTAGATAATGTACATACTATTTTTGGAGAAATTGTAATCGGTCAATCTGTTGTAGATTCTTTAGGGTTGGTTGAAGTTAACAAGCAAAATAACAAACCTTTAGATTCAGTTATTATTAATGAAGTTAACATTATTAGAAAAGGAAAAGTTCATGTAGCTGATTTTGAAGATGAAATGGCAAAAGCTGAATTAAAAATTCAAGAAGAGCAATCCAAATCTTTAAAAATTACTTCTGATACTGCTATTAGATTAGATGAAATGCTTAATAAAGCTGAAGAAATGTCTTCAGGAATTAAAATAGTATTTACTGAAAAAGGAAATGGTGTAAAACCTGCTGAAGGTTCAAAAATCACTATGAACTATGCAGGATATTTACCAAACGGAACTTTATTTGATTCAAACAAAGAAGAAATAGCTAAAAAATACAATGTTTGGGATCACAGAAGAGCAGATGGCGGAGGTTATGCACCTGTTCCTACAACTTATAGTCAAGATGCACAGTTAATCCCTGGTTTTAGAGAAGGGTTATTATTAATGAGCATTGGAGATAAAGCTACCATATTTATCCCTTCACATTTAGCTTATGGAGAAAGAGGAATTCCTAATGTAATACCTCCTAGTAGTGATTTAATTTTTGAGTTAGAATTGGTTGAAGAAATAAAATAGTAAATCAATATAAACTGTATAAAAAAAGAGGCAAAAAGCCTCTTTTTTTATACTTAAAAATTAGCTCAAGAGTATCCCATAAGCAAACGATATATTAAACTTTCTTTGCTATCCAAACATCCTGAGGGATCCAACCATCTTTAGGTGTTGTTTCTATAAAATCTAATACCTCTACTTTCCTAAATAAGTTCTCCATATACTTTTTTGGATGAAATGCAGAATAGGTTCTGTGACCTTCCAAAACGTTTCCTCTTACAACTAATTCATTATTATTATATTTCGCCAATTCTTGATCAGTCATCTTATTTTTAAAATTATCGCCTTGTGTTGTTAAAAGTAAAATACCTCCAACATTTAATACTCTATGTAATTCTTCAAACCAATCGTAATGCAGTTTTTCTGAAAGATGTGTTAAGACTGAAAGCCCATAAATAACATCAAAATAATTGTTTTTATAAGGTAGTTTTGCTTCAAGGTCATTATTATTAAACTGAATTCCTTTTATATTCTTCAGATTCCAATCAATCGTTTTCTTATTATAATCTGTTCCATAAAAACTACAATTATCGCCCACTAAATCTGGAAAATGTCTGATTATTCTTGCAGGTCCACAGCCCCAGTCTAATATATTTTTATCTTTTAATTCTATATATTTTTCAATTCGACTAATTATTTGCTTAGCTCCATTCTTTCCACTTTCATAATATTTTGGATAATTTATTCTAAAAGATTCGTAAATTAAATAATCGGGAGGAAGTATAAAATTTGGATTCCCTTTAATAAAAGCTTTATTAATTTTTCTATTATTAAACTTCTGCCAATAAAATCGCATCCAATCTGCAATATATAAGAGTTTAATTTTTCGTAGAAGACTAGAAATATCTTGTTTTTTCATAAGCGTACTTATACTATGTTTTTTGTTTTTTCTTTTTAGCAGCAGGGAATAATACATTATTCAAAATTAATCTGTAACCAGGTGAGTTTGGATGTAGCTCTAATTCGGTTTTGGCATCTCCTACTCGATGTTGATAATCTTCTGGATCGTGACCTCCATAGAAAGTAAAGAATCCTTTTCCTTTTATTCCGTGGATATAGCGAGCTTCTCCATTTGTTTTTTGTTCACCCAATATTAATACATTTGCTTTTACTTGTTCTCTTGCATAAGATGTAGTTTGCCCCATAAATCCTTTTACTAATGAAGTGTGGTTTTGAACTAACATCGTTGGAATTGGATCCCATTT
>JASFZG010000143.1:0-3987 GCA_046055745.1 Flavobacteriaceae bacterium
TTATTTTTAGATGGGTTGTTCACCGAAAAAGGAGTGTTTCCACCAGAATTGGTTGGTAAACACGAAAAATGTTTTCATTATATTATCGATTATTTAAAAGATCGAAATATTCATTATGTAAAAACTTCAAGAATATTGTAGAGAATCCTATCTTTGAAATATGCCAAAAGAAATCTTGCTTTCTATAAAAAACCTCCACATTTCCTTTGGAAACAAAAAACAATTTGTTGAGGTAGTTCACGATATTTCTTTTTCTATTGCTGAAAATGAAATCATAGGAGTTGTAGGTGAATCTGGTTCTGGGAAATCGGTGACTTCTCTTGCGATTATGGGATTGCTAGCCGAAAAAACTTCCAAATTAAGAGGTGAGATTTTATTTAACGGAAAAGATCTTTTAAAAGAAAAATCCGAAACTATTAGAAAGCTTCGAGGTAAAGAAATTGCGATGATTTTTCAGGAGCCTATGAGTGCTTTGAATCCTTCCATTAAATGTGGAATTCAGGTTTCAGAAATCATGCAGCTTCATTTAAACTATTCCGCTTCAAAATCTAAAAAGGAAACTCTTTCTCTATTTGAAAAAGTAAAACTTCCTCGTCCCAATGAGATTTTCAATAGTTATCCGCATCAAATTAGTGGTGGACAAATGCAACGGGTAATGATTGCGATGGCGATTGCTTGTAAACCTAAATTATTGATTGCCGATGAGCCTACAACGGCTTTAGATGTTACGGTTCAGAAAGAAATATTATTGCTTTTAAAAGAGATTCAGAAAGAGACCAATATGAGTATGCTTTTTATCTCTCACGACTTGGGACTGGTTTCAGAAATTGTCGATCGAGTGGTCGTTATGTACCAAGGAAATGTGGTGGAAAAAGGCAGTGCATTACAAGTTTTTAAAATACCGAAAGAAGAATACACCAAAGCATTACTGGCTTCAAGGCCAAGTTTAGACGTTCGATTAAAAGAGTTGCCAACGATTGCTTCCTTAGCAGATAAAAGTTTTCAACCCAAAGAAGTGACACCACAACAAAGAGCTTTACATCATAAAAAAATGTACACCAAAGCACCTTTGTTAGAGGTGCTAAACTTAAAAAAAGAATACTATTCCAATGCAGGATTATTTCAGAAAAAGAAAATAGTAAAAGCAGTTGACGATGTAAGCTTTAAAGTTTTTGAAGGAGAAACTTTAGGTTTGGTAGGCGAATCTGGGTGCGGAAAATCTACCCTCGGAAAAGCCATATTGCAATTGGACAAAGCTACTTCGGGAAGTATAAAATATCGTGGTAAAGAATTGACACAATTATCATCTTCAGAAATTAGAAAACTCAGAAAGGAGATTCAATTGATATTTCAAGATCCATATTCTTCATTAAACCCTAGAATGTTAATTGGGGAAGCGATAATGGAACCTATGCAAGTGCATCAAATTGGAAAAAATCAACGTGATCGTAAGCAAAAAACATTAGATTTATTAAATCGTGTAGGATTGAATGACAGTTATTTTAATCGCTATCCGCATGAACTTTCTGGCGGACAAAGACAACGAGTAGGTATCGCTAGAACTATTGCTATGAAGCCAAAATTGGTGGTTTGTGATGAATCGGTTTCGGCGTTGGATATTTCGGTGCAAGCACAGGTTTTAAATTTATTAAATGAACTAAAAGATGATTTTGGATTCACTTATATATTTATTTCCCACGATTTAGCGGTGGTTAAATTTATGGCAGATCAATTATTAGTCATGAAAGAAGGCAAAATAGAAGAATTAGGTGATGCCGATGAAATTTATGCCAACCCAACTAAAGAATATACCAAAACGTTAATTGATGCGATTCCGAAGGGTATTTGAAATATTGTATATTTGGCTAACACCAAATTATCAACAATTATGAAATCAATACAAATTCTAGTCTTATTAAGTCTTTTGTTTTCTTTTGGATGTCAAGAAAAACAAAAGGGTATTAATAAAGCAGAAACTACTTCTAAAAAAATAATTGACCTTTCTCACGAATTTTCAAAAGAAACCATTTATTGGGTGACGGCAAAAGAGTTTGAATTAGATACCGTTTTTAAAGGTAAAACCGACAAAGGGTTTTATTACTCAGCAAATAATATCACAACTGCAGAACACGGAGGTACTCATATTGATGCACCTATTCATTTTGCTGAAGGAGGACAATCGGTCAATGAAATTCCACTAGAAAAATTAATGGGGAATGCTATAAAAATTGATATTTCTTCAAAAGCACTCAACAGCCCTGATTATCTAATAAGTATTGAAGATTTTACTAATTGGGAGAAAAAACATAAGCAAGAAATTCCAAAAGGAAGTATTGTTTTATTAGAAACAGGCTATTCAAAATATTATCCAGACAAAGTAAAATACTTAGGAACCGACCTTCGTGGGCCTGAAGCTGTAAAATTGTTACATTTTCCTGGGCTTTCTCCTCAAGCTGCAGAATGGTTAGTGAAAAATAGAAATATCAATGCAATTGGATTAGATACACCTAGCATAGATTACGGTCAGTCAGAATACTTTAAAAGCCATGTAATTCTTCTTTCTGAAAATATTCCAGCTTTTGAAAACCTAACTAATTTAGATCAATTACCAGAAAACAATTTCGAAATAATAGCATTACCTATGAAGATTAAAGGAGGAAGTGGAGGTCCTTTACGAATTGTAGCCATTATAAACAACTAAATTTATTCCATTAAAAAACCCGCTCTAACCTCACAAAGAACGGGTTTGACCTTTATCTGATTGAAGCAGATTTGGGGTTTAAAAACTTTAATACAATAATTAAATAATCATAACCAATTTTTTAGCGATATATAAAACACTCTTAAGTAGGTAAAATGTTTCTTTAATTGCTAAATTTATTCTTTTCATTTAGGTTAAGTATACGTTATATTTGGGATGGCTAATATGTGAAAATATTTTCATTTAATACGGTTAAAAGCAGTATATTTCGATGAAATACACTATAATTTAACACATGCTAATTAAAATAGAAAAATTTAACTGAAATTAAAAGGTCATCTCAGGAATGACTCCTTCAATAATTAGATTTCCATCAGTAGCATTCTTAATTTCTTCAACAGAAACACCTGGAGCACGTTCTAATAATCTAAAAGAGTTATTTTCAATACTCATTACTGCAAGATTACTCACAATCTTTTTCACACATTTTACTCCTGTTAAGGGAAGTGAACACTCTTTTAGTAATTTTGAAGCACCTGCTCTGTTGGTATGCATCATAGCAACAATTATGTTTTCGGCAGAAGCTACTAAGTCCATCGCTCCACCCATTCCTTTTACCATTTTTCCAGGGATTTTCCAATTGGCAATATCTCCATTCTGAGAAACTTCCATTGCTCCAAGTATCGTTAAATCTACGTGTTGACCACGAATCATAGAAAAGCTCATTGCTGAATCAAAAAACGAAGCTCCTGGTAAAGTAGTAATCGTTTGTTTTCCTGCATTTATTAAATCTGGATCTTCCTCTCCTTCAAAAGGAAAAGGCCCCATACCTAAAACACCATTTTCACTTTGAAAATCAACTTCAATGTCTTTACGTACAAAATTGGCAACCAAAGTTGGAATCCCAATTCCTAAGTTTACATAATAACCGTCTTTTACTTCTTTAGCAATTCGTTGTGCTATTTGTTCTTTAGATAGTGCCATTATTCTCTTGTTCTTACGGTTAATTGTTCAATGCGTTTTTCGTATTTCTCTCCTTGAAAAATTCGTTGTACAAATATTCCAGGGATATGAATTTGATTAGGATCTAAAGTTCCTACAGGTACCAATTCTTCCACTTCAGCTACCGTAATTTTTGCAGCTCCACACATATTTGGATTGAAGTTTCGAGCACTTCCTTTAAAGACTAAATTCCCAGCAGCATCACCTTTCCAAGCTTTTACAAAGGCAAAATCTGCTTCGAAAGCTTTTTCTAAAATATGCATTTTTCCGTGAAATTCTCTTGA
>JASFZG010000144.1:0-12518 GCA_046055745.1 Flavobacteriaceae bacterium
GTAAGAACAGGTCTAAAGGGAGAATCAAATTTTGATGTGAATGAATTCCTAAGTGATATTATTTCAACAATTGAATAATTAAAATCTTACTATATTGTAATCCAAATTAAATTCACCTACTTATATAGTGGGTTAAAAAATAACTATGAAAAAAATCTACTTATTATTTATTGCATTATTAAGCTTTCAAGCATATTCTCAAACGCCAATAACAGCTTCTATTGAATATCAAGGATATGACGAAGCTCAAGCTTATTTTGGTGAAGGAGAATATCAAATATTTCTAGACAATGTAGACGGAGTATTGGATAAACCAGTTATTTTAATTGATGGTTTTGATCCAGGAGATTCAAGAGATATTGCTGCTTTGTATGGTTTATTGGATTTTGATGGTGGAAATCTAGCAGATATTTTAAGAGATGAAGGGTTTGATTTAGTTGCTTTAAATGCGCCTCAATACACAACCGATGGAAAAGATATTGATGGGGGAGCCGATTATATTCAAAGAAATACAATGGTACTTGTTGAATTAATTAATTTAATAAATAGCCAAAAAGTAGGCGATGAAGAGTTGGTGATAATTGGTCCAAGTATGGGAGGTCTAATAGCACGTTACGGACTTACTTATATGGAACAAAACGGAATGGACCACCAAACACGTTTGTATATTTCGTTTGACTCTCCGCATTTAGGAGCTAATATTCCAATGGGACTTCAATATTTACTAAGCTATTTTGCTTTTGGACAGGGTAATGCAGATGCTCAATTAGCAGTAGAAACTCTATTAAATAGTCCAGCATCAAAAGAAATGGTAATTGATCATTATTCAGCACATTTGGCGGCAGGTTCAGAATTTGAACAAGATCCAAATTTATTGTTACCAGAAGGTGCGCCAGGATTTAGAGATGAATTTCAAGCAGAATTAGACAATTTAGGATTTCCTCAAGAGGTAAGAAATGTGAATATGATTAACGGAAGCGGTTCTGGAATTATGACAGGAACTCCAGGGATGTTAGTGTTAGACACAACCCTAGATTTAGGAAATAATATTACAGCTGATATAATAATGCATTTTGCTCCACCAGCAGATGAGGTAAACACGGTAACAGATTTTACAGCCTATTTTATAGGTATTCCAGTAGATGGTTATAGTGCGGATGCTCAGTCGTTTAGTTATACTGCAGGATTGGATAGTACTCCAGGTGGAATGAGTAGTATGGGTGCTTTTTTTGAAGATTTGCTTCAAGAAAATTACTCCTTTATCCCGACTTATAGTGCATTAGCTATTGAGTCTGAAAATAACTGGTATGCCTTACCTAATTTAACAGATTCTCCATTTGTAAACACTTATATTCCAAATGAAAACGAGAACCATGTAACCTTAACGCCACAAAATGTAGCTTTTGCTTTATCTGAAATTAGACAAGAACCTTTGGGTGTTACTGATAACGATTTCGCTAACAAATATTTATTAGTAAAGAATCCTGTTTCTGAACAAATTCAATTAAAGTTGAATGATGCTCATACTTATCAAAATGTTAAGGTTTCTGTTTATAATACTTCAGGACAATTAGTTATTTCTGAAAAACTACAGAATCCAACCCAAGAAATTTTAATCAATCAAAACTTAAATTCAGGAATTTATATTCTGAATATTGTTGATTCTGAAACTTCATATAATGTTAAGATTGTAGTGCAATAGAAATAATATGTTTTTATATTTCAGTATTGTTTAAAATTATTCTAATTGAAATTTAGCGTACTTTTGTGATATCTTAAAATGAAATATTATGTTATCAAATTCAATAGAAAAAGCATTAAATAAACAGATTAGAATCGAAGCAGAATCTTCTCAGATATATTTGTCAATGGCTTGTTGGGCTGAATCTAAAGGATTTGAAGGTGTGGCAGAATTTATGTTTGCTCAAGCAGACGAAGAACGTGCACATATGCTTAGATTATTACGTTATTTAATTGAGCGTGGTGGAAAAGCAGATATTTCAGAGTTAAGTAAACCTTCATCAGATTTTAAATCACCAAAATCAATGTTTGAAGAAGTATTGAAACACGAAATATTTGTTTCAGAATCTATCAACGACTTAGTGTCAATCACTTTTGATGAAAAAGATTTTGCAACCCATAATTTCTTACAATGGTATGTGGCAGAACAAATTGAAGAAGAAGCAACCGCAAGAAATATTTTAGATAAAATTAATTTAATAGGCGACGAAAAAAGTGGTTTCTACTTATTTGATAAGGATGTTCGTTCTATGATTGCTCAAAAACCTACTGAATAATTAATGAATAAAATTTGGAAACCTACAGAACCGAAATCTGATAAGCTTATCTTGATTATGGATAGTTGCATCTATAAAGGAAATCCAAGTTTTAAAAAGATAGTTATTTACCGATGATGATAAGGTTCATTTCTTAAAATAGTAAATCCTCTATACAACTGCTCAATAAAAAATAAGCGAACCATTTGATGTGAAAAAGTCATCGTAGAAAGAGAAACTTTTCCGTTGGCTCTTTTGTAAATTTCATCACTAAAACCATAAGGACCACCAATAACAAATACCAAGGTTTTTAATCCGCTATTCATTTTTTTCTGAAGATATTCTGAAAAGTGAACTGAGTTGTACATTTTTCCGTTTTCATCTAACAAAATCAAAGTATCAGGCTTATCAATTTTTTTTAAGATTTCGTCGCCTTCTACTTTTTTTTGTTGTGCTTCCGATAAATTTTTAGAATTCTTTATATCGGGGATAATTTCCAGACTAAATGGAACATAAAAACCAAGACGTTTGGTATATTCCTCAATTAATTGTTGAAGGTTTTTAGAATCCGTTTTACCTATGGCTAGAAGTTTTATTTTCATAAATACCTGCATTTCGACTCCACTCAATATAAACTTCAGCAGGGTCTTTTTGTTTGAAATTAGAAAATTTAATAAATTAAAATTCAAAAATACAAATTAAAATAAATCCAGTCATTAGAAAGCTAAAGGAACTAATCCCTTTTTCAACTTCTTTTAGTATTTTTGTTTAAAACCATCTGTCATGATTTCAAAAGAAAATTTTAATAAAGAAATAGACTTAATAATAGTGAACGCTATTAGAGAAGACGTTGGTAATGGCGACCATAGTTCCTTGGCTTGTATTCCTTATGATGCTCAAGGGAAAGCAAAATTATTGGTTAAAGAAGATGGTATTATCGCAGGAATCGATTTTGCTAAACGAGTTTTTGATTATGTAGATCCGGGCTTAAAAATTGAAACATTGATAGAAGATGGGAGCGAAGTAAAATACGGAGATATTTGCTTTTATGTTTCAGGAAATTCACAATCTATTTTAAAATCTGAACGATTGGTTTTAAACGCAATGCAGCGTATGAGCGCTATTGCAACCAAAACAAAAAAGTTTGTTGATTTATTAGAAGGTACTAAAACAAAAATTTTAGACACTCGTAAAACAACTCCAGGGATACGCGCTTTGGAAAAATGGGCGGTTAAAATAGGTGGTGGAGAAAATCATCGTTTCGCTTTGTACGATATGATAATGCTTAAAGACAATCACATTGATTTTTGCGGTGGAATTACCAAAGCAATCAATCAAACTAAACAATATTTAAAAGAAAATCATTTAGATTTAAAAATCATCGTAGAAGCAAGAGACCTTCAAGAAATAGAAGAAATACTTCAATCTGAAGGAGTTTACAGAATATTAATCGATAATTTTAATTATGAGTACACTAGAAAGGCAGTAGCTTTAATTGGCGAAAAATGTTTAACTGAGTCCAGTGGAGGAATTACTTTAGATACTGCTAAAAAATACGCAGATTGCGGAGTAGATTTTATTTCAAGTGGAGCGATTACTCATTCTGTTTATAATATGGATTTAAGTCTAAAAGCTATATGAGTGAACCTTCAGAAAAAGAAATCTTAGTAAAAGAACAGGTAGTAGAAACGATACTAAAAATACCCATTATTAGGTATTTGGTAATTATTCCGAAGAAAATAAAACTTCCTGGTTTTGAAGGGTTGTCTTTATGGGACTTGATTTACACTTACGTTTTTGGAATTATTGAAGGAACATTTTCCTCAAGAGCAGGATCTATCGCTTATAGTTTTTTTATGGCATTGTTTCCTTTTTTGTTGTTTCTATTAAATTTAATTCCATATTTACCGATAGAACCGCATCATTTTATTGAGTTTGTAGAAGATATTTTGCCTCCAAATACAACAGATTTTTTCTTGCCAGTAATAAAAGATATTTCTGAAAACCCACGTGGCGGCTTGCTTTCATTAGTTTTTTTCTTAACCATATTTTTAATGACTAATGGAGTGAATGCAATTTTTAGTGGTTTTGAATATTCATATCATGTAAATATCAATCGTACTTTCCTTAAGCAGTATTTTGCTGCATTAGCAGTTTCAATTTTATTAGCATTATTGTTACTATTGGCTATTACTATATTGGTTTACAGTGAACAGTATTTTGGAAGCTCACAATTAATGCGATATTCCATTTTTATAGTATTGATATATTTGGTCATTGCGTTTTTATATTATTTCGGAATTAAGGAAGGTAAAAAGTTTCGGTTTTTCTCGATAGGTTCATTCGTAACTACACTTTCATATATACTTACAACTTATCTTTTTGGGGTTTATATCAACAATTTTTCAAATTATAATGAGTTATATGGATCCATTGGAGCCTTGTTAATTATGATGCTTTACATTTGGATCAACTCCAATTTATTATTGTTAGGTTTTGAGCTGAATGCTACTTTACAATCCCTTCGGAATCAAAAATAGTTACTGTGTATTTTATAGACGTCATACTTCCAATTCCTTTAAAACAAACTTTTACATACAATGTAAATAAGGATGAAGCATACTTTTTAAAACAAGGAATGCGGGTAGCTGTGCCCTTCGGAAAAACAAAAATTTATACAGGAATTGTTTATGCAATTCATCAAGAAGCTCCTCCGGGTTATGAAACAAAATCCATTGATCAAATTCTTGATGAAACCCCTGTTATTACTGAAAAACAACTGAAACATTGGCAATGGATCGCTTCCTATTATATGTGTACTTTAGGAGAGGTGGTTCGTGCAGCTTTACCCAATGCTTTTCTATTGGAAAGTGAAACGATAATCGCCTTAAACACAAAAGAGCCACAAGATGAATCTAAGTTTAGTGACGATGAATTTTTAGTTTATGAAGCCCTGCAACATCAGTCATCGTTACATATCAACGATGTACGTTCTATTTTAGATCGTAAAAATGTGGTGAGTGTTATTCAGAAATTATTAGAAAAAGGAGTCATCATTGTTCAAGAGGAAGTGTACGAAAAATACAGTCCTAAATTGAAGCGTTATGTAAAACTGACTTCAAAATATTCTTCGGAAGAAAACTTAAAAGAATTATTAGATTCATTAACAAGAGCGCCCAAACAAAAACATGTAATAATGACCTTGTTTTTACTTTCTTCACAAGAAAAAAAGCCGATTGATTCGGTTTCACTTCAGAAGAAAAGTGAAGCAACTTCAAGTGTGATTAAAACATTAATTGATAAAGGGATTTTAGAAGAATATTTTATTCAGAAAGACCGAATTGAATATCAAGGAGAGGAATCTTCAGCTATAAAAAAGTTGAGTGAAGCCCAATTAGAAGCGTTTCAGAAAATAAAAAAATCCTTCGAAACAAAAGATATTACTTTATTACACGGAGTTACGTCAAGTGGGAAAACAGAGATTTATGTTCAGTTAATTGAGGAAGTGATTTCAGAAGGTAAACAAGTATTGTATATGCTTCCCGAAATTGCATTAACCACTCAATTAATAACTCGTTTGCAACAATATTTTGGAGAGAAAATATCAGTGTATCATTCTAAATATTCCGTAAACGAACGGGTAGAAGTTTGGCGAAACGTGTTGGGAAACAAACCAAAAGCCCAAATAATTATCGGAGCTCGTTCCTCTTTGTTTTTACCTTTTAGCAATTTAGGTTTGGTAATTGTTGACGAAGAACACGAGCCGTCCTTTAAGCAATATGCACCATCGCCACGATATAACGGAAGAGATAGTGCCATCATGTTAGCAAAGAAACACAAGGCGAAAATATTGATGGGCTCGGCAACTCCCTCATTAGAAAGTTATTTTAATGCAAAAAGTGAGCGCTACGGATTGGTAACCTTAAAAACCCGTTTCGGAAATGTGTTAATGCCAAATATTGAATTGGTAGATATTAAAGAAAAACATAAGAAAAAATTAATGACGGGTCATTTTAGTGACCGATTGTTAGAAGAAATAAACGAATCATTAAAGAATAAGGAACAAGTAATTTTATTTCAAAATAGAAGAGGGTATTCTCCCGTTGTAGAATGTACCACTTGTGGAGTTTCGCCGCAATGTCCAAATTGCGATGTGAGTTTGACTTATCATCAATATCGAAATCAGTTACGTTGTCATTACTGTGGTCACACCGTTCCAATGCAGATTTCTTGTGTCGCCTGCGGAAATGAAACGTTAGATAATAAAGGGTTTGGAACCGAGCAAATAGAATTGGAATTAAAAGAATTATTTCCGAAGCATAACATCGCTCGAATGGATCAAGATACCACCAAACGAAAACACGCCCACGCAAAAATAATTGAAGCCTTAGAAAATGAAGAAATCGATATTTTGGTAGGAACACAAATGCTAGCCAAAGGATTGGATTTTAGAAATGTGAGTTTGGTAGGAGTGATGAATGCAGATAATTTATTGAATTTTCCAGATTTTAGAGCTCACGAACGAAGTTTTCAATTATTACAACAAGTAGCAGGAAGGGCTGGGAGAACTAGTAAACAAGGTAAGGTTATTATTCAAACTTATAATCCATATCATCAAATTCTTCAGCAAGTAAGTACGAATAGTTATGATGAAATGTACCAACAACAAATGGAGGATCGTTATCAGTTTAAGTATCCGCCACATTATAGAATGATAAAAATTACTTTTAAAGAACGCAACTTTCAAAAAATGGAAAAAGCTTCTATCTGGTTTGGTGATGCTTTAAAAACAAAACTGAAAGAAAATATTTTAGGGCCAGAAACTCCGCCAGTAGGTAGAATTCGGAATTTATTTATCTCAAATATATTAGTAAAAATACCAAAAGAGCAATCTATTTCTAAAACAAAGGAATATATTAATCATATTACAAGAAGTTTTAATTCGATTAAAGAATTCTCAAGTGTAAGAGTGATAATAGATGTAGATAATTACTAACGGTTCATAGAAGCGGTAAGTGCTTCAACCAATTGTGTTTTTCTATTTCTACTTAATGGAAGTTGTTGGTTTTCCAATTCAATTATTTTACTATTATAGCGTTCTACCTTATCAAGATTAACGATATAAGATTTATGAATTCTAAGGAAACGATCTTCAGGAAGTAAAGCTTCAAAAGCTTTCATAGTCGAAAGAACTACCAACGAATCATTTTCGGTAACCAATTTTACATAATCACCTAAAGCTTCAATATACTTTAATTCGTTTAGGAAAACTTTACGTTTTTTAAGGTTACTTTTTACAAAAATGAAATCCTCATCATCAAAGCCATCTTCATTTTTCATTTTAAAATTACTAATTGCTTTATGAACAGCATTTAAAAAACGCTCTTTTGAAATTGGTTTACGTAAATAATCAACAGCATCATAATCAAATGCCTTAAAAGCATATTTAGTTTTACCTGTAACAAAAATAATTTGCGGTTTTAACGTAAGATCATCCAATAAATCAAACCCAGATAAAATAGGCATTTCAATATCTAGAAATACTAAATCAATTTCGGTAGCAGCTAAACCAATTTTTGCTTCAATAGCGTTATTATATTCAGCAACAAGATTTAATGACGGATGATTATCTATAAGTCTAACTATAGATAGTCTTTGCAGGGTAGAATCGTCTACTATTGCACAATTTAATGTTAATTTATCCACAATGTTGGTTTTAGTAGTACAATTATAGAGATTTTATCGATGAAATACAAAGTATTTTAACTTAATCGATAAAATAAAGGTGTTTAACCTCTTTTTATTTTAAAAAATTAACTAAAATATTAGGTTTGAATATTATAAATAAAGTGGTACTTTTGCACGCTCTTGGCGAGGTGCTAAGAGAATATATTAATTTAAAAATAGATTTTTATGAATCATTATGAAACTGTTTTCATCTTAAATCCCGTTTTATCTGAAGATCAGATAAAGGAAACAGTAAAGAAATACGAAGATATTCTTGTTTCTAAAGGTGCAAAGATGATATCCAAAGAGAATTGGGGGCTAAAAAAATTAGCTTATGCAATTCAACACAAAAAAAGTGGTTTTTATCACTTATTTGAGTACACTGTTGATGGTGAAGCTATCAACAATTTAGAAATTGAGTTTAGAAGAGATGAACGTATTATGCGTTACCTTACTGTAAGCTTAGACAAGCATGCAATTGCTTGGGCAGAGAAAAGAAGAAATCGTAACAAAAAAACAGCTTAATTTATGTCATCTATAGAACAACAAGCAAAAGGAAAAAAAGATGGTGAGATTAGATATCTTACTCCTTTAAATATAGAAACTGCAAAAATTAAGAAGTATTGTATGTTTCAGAAATCTGGAATTAAGTATGTAGATTATAAAGATGCAGACTTTTTATTAAGATTTATTAACGAACAAGGTAAAATTTTACCAAGAAGATTAACAGGTACTTCGTTAAAATACCAACGTAAAGTTGCTGTAGCTGTAAAAAGAGCGCGTCATTTAGCTTTAATGCCATACGTAGCAGATTTATTAAAATAAAAAGTAGATAGGATATGGAACTTATATTAAAAAAAGACGTAGAGAATCTAGGATTTACAGATGATATAGTATCTGTAAAAAACGGATATGGAAGAAATTTTTTACTTCCTCAAGGGTTAGCAGTGTTAGCTACACCATCTACTAGAAAAGTACTAGCAGAAACTTTAAAGCAACGTGCATTTAAAGAAAAGAAAATTATTGAAGATGCTCAAACGGAAGCAAATAAATTAAATGGTTTAGAAATTAAAATTGCCTCTAAAACAGGTGAAGGAGACAAGTTATTTGGATCTGTTTCTAACGGTAATTTAGCTGAGATTCTTGAAAAAGAAGGAATATCTATTGATAAAAAGTTTATCACAATTGCTGGTGGGTTAATTAAACGTACGGGTCAATATGATGCAAAAATACGTTTCCACAGAGGTGTTATTTCTAACTTTTCTTTTGAAGTAGTAGCTGAAAAAAAATAACAATAGTGCAAAATTGTTAATAACTAACAATACTATGTTAGCATAATAAACCATTCACATTACGTGGATGGTTTTTTTTATTTTTATTTTTACAAAAACTTTAACAAATAACCTTAGTTATGATGAAACTTTACAAGAAATTTTTATTTACAACCCTGTTTTTGTTAGGTGTTGCAAGTGCTACAGCGCAAGTAACTACTTCTAACATTAAAGGGCTTGTTGTTGACGCGAGCGCACAACCGTTTTCTGGAGCAAATATTGTTGCAGTTCACACTCCTTCAGGTACTAAAGCTGGAGCAATTACTAATTTTGATGGAAGATTTAATATCTTGAACATGAGAGTTGGTGGACCTTATACTATTACTATAAGTTATGTAGGTTACAAAACTCAAGAATTTAATGATGTGTATCTTGAATTAGGTAAAACATTTAATTTGAACGTTACCCTATCTGAAGATAGTCAACAATTAGATGCTGTTGTACTTACAGGAACTAGTGGTACTAGCACTTTTGGTAGTGATCGTACAGGAGCAGAAACTAATGTTGGTAGAAGAGAATTAACTAGACTGCCTACTATTTCTAGATCAGCTTCAGATTTTACACGTTTAGAGCCTTCTGCTAGTAATGGCTCATTTGGTGGTAGAAATGATCAATTTAACAATTTCTCTTTAGATGGTGCAATTTTTAGTAATCCATTTGGTTTGGATGCTGCAACACCAGGAGGACAAACAGATGCTCAACCTGTATCGTTAGATGCTATTGAGCAAATTCAAGTATCAACAGCACCTTATGATGTTCGTCAATCAGGTTTTACAGGAGCTTCTGTAAATGCTGTTACTAAAAGTGGAACAAATACTTTTCACGGTACTGTTTATGGATTTTTTAGAAATGAAGATCTAACAGGTAGTAAAGTTAAAGGAGATGATATTTTTGTTCCAAAATTAGAACAATTACAATACGGAGCTAGTGTTGGTGGTGCAATTGTAAAAAATAAATTATTCTTTTTCGCAAATTTTGAAATAGATAATAGAGAAGACCTAGGTCAGAACTGGTTACCTAACAGAGGAACGGGCTCTATCAATGAATCTAGAGTTTTAGAATCTGATCTTATTCAAGTAAGAGATGCGTTATTAGCTGTTGGTTACGATCCAGGAGCTTATGAAGGATTTACACATAAAACAGAATCTACAAAAGGAATTTTTAAATTAGACTGGAATATTAACGATAATAATCGTTTGGCGTTAATTTATAATTTCTTGGATGCCTCAAAAGATAAAACTGCGCATCCAACCGCATTAGGTTTTAGAGGTCCAAGTGCATCGACACTTCAGTTTGAGAATGCAGGATACCAAATTAATAATGAGTTACAATCTTTTCAGGCAGAGTTAAACTCTAATTT
The DNA here is from genome assembly GCA_046055745.1 of Flavobacteriaceae bacterium. Lineage (GTDB taxonomy): Bacteria > Bacteroidota > Bacteroidia > Flavobacteriales > Flavobacteriaceae > Marifrigoribacter. The sequence goes on from JASFZG010000144.1 coordinate 10,695, forward strand.
ACCTGGAGATGCTTCTAATAAATTACAAATTGGTTATACTAGTTTTAACGATTTCAGAAATCCAAAATCTTCACCTGCTCCCTCAATAACAATTACAAAGGATGGGTCAAACTATATTATTGCTGGACACGAACCGTTCTCAATTCATAACAGATTGAAACAAAAAGTATTTCAGTTTTCTGATAACTTAAGCTTTGTAAAAGGTGATCATACAATTACAGTTGGTATATCTTTTGAGAAATTTCAGTTTGATAATTCTTTCAACTTAGGCGTTTATGGTGCTCAAGGAGTTTTCTTCCCAACAAGTACTATGGAAGGTTTTGCAGATTACGCTTCTTCAGGAGCTTTGCAAGCTGCATTTGATGCTGCAATTGCTGCAGATGCTTCGTTAAACGCAAATGGTTGGGCTTTAGCTGAAACCAATGTAGGACAAATGGCTTTTTACGCTCAAGATGAATGGAACGTAAACAATAACTTCAAATTAACATATGGTGTACGTTTTGACAAGCCTTTGTTCTTTGATACTTCAATGAAAGCTCAAGATGTTATTGATAATGCTTGTTGTAATGTACCAAACATTCCTTATGTAAACCCTAACACTGGTGAAACTGTATTTATTGATAATACTGAAATGCCTTCGAACGATGTATTATTCTCACCAAGAGTTGGATTTAACTACAATCATAAAGGAGAAAATAAAATACAAATTCGTGGTGGATCTGGAATCTTTACAGGTCGTTTACCATTTGTATGGATCGGAAACCAAGTTTCTAGCCCAGAAGTATTTTTCTTACAAGCAGTAGATCCTGATTTTAAATTCCCTCAAGTTTGGAGAACAAATATTGGTGGAGATTATAAATTTGATATGGGACTTATTCTTACAGCAGACTTATCTTATACTAAAGATTTAAACGCAGCTCACGTTCAAAACTGGGGATTATTACCTCCTTCAGGAACATTGGGAGGAGTTGATAACCGTCCTATTTATACATCAAGCGATATTATTAACAATGCTTATGTAATGACAAATTCAGATAAGGGAAGTACTTGGAATGCAACATTAAAAGGGCAAAAAACTTTTGGAGAAGGTCTTTATACAATGTTAGCGTATAACTACTTAAATTCTCAAGATGTAAACTCTATAGAAGCTGAAATTACTGGAGATGCTTTTGCATTTAATGCTGCCTTAGGAAATGTAAATGATGATGTTTTAGCAAATTCTAAATACGGAGATCAACACAGAATTATTGGTGTGATTAGTAAAAAATGGAAATACGGAAATGATAAGTGGGCAACTACGGTTTCTAGTTTCTTTGAATATGCTAAAGGTGGACGTTTTAACTATACCTATGGTGGAGATATTAATGGTGATGGATCTAACTTAAACGATCTAATTTACATCCCAACTTCTTCAGAAATTGGAGAAATGCAATTTGCTGAAGCAGGGCAGGCAGAAGCGTTAAATGCTTATATTGCTCAAGATGATTATTTAAGTGATCGTAGAGGTGAGTATGCAGAACGTTACGGTGCTATTGCTCCTTGGAGAGGACGTTTTGATTTAAAATTATTACAAGATTTTAACTTTAAAGTAAGTGAAAACAGAACCAATACACTTCAATTTAGTATGGATTTACTAAATTTAGGAAACTTAATCAGTTCAGATTGGGGATTGATTCAACAACCAAACAATGTACAGCCTATTGGTGTAGTTGTTGATCCTGTTACAAATGTGCCAACATATTCTTTTAACCCAGATTTAAAAGAAACATTTGGTTACGATGCTAGTCTTGCTTCAAGATGGCAAATCCAATTTGGATTACGTTA
>JASFZG010000145.1:0-20084 GCA_046055745.1 Flavobacteriaceae bacterium
TTAAAACATTTATGAATTCTTTCCCAACTTGTTCTTTAGTTGCATCTACTTATAATTGGCCTGAGGCACTAGAGTTGTTATTATTAAGTGTAAAAACCCAATATTTATTACCAGATGAAGTAATAATAGCCGATGACGGATCTAAAAAAGAAACAGGTGATTTAATTAAAAGGTTCCAAAAAGATTTTCCAGTTCCTCTTCACCACATTTGGCAAGAAGACTTAAATAATCGAAAATCTGTAATTATGAACCTAGCAATTGCTAGTTCTAAAAATGAATATATCATTGAGGTTGACGGCGATGTTATTTTACATAAAAATTTCATAAAAGACCATCTTTCTTTAGTTGAAAAAAATGCTTACTTGTTTGGAAGTAGAGTAAATATTCAAGAACAATACTTAGAAACATTATTTAAAAACAAACAAATAAATTTTAATTTCTTTTCAAAAGGAATTAAAAAAAGAGGGAGAACATTACATATTCCAATTTTAGCAAATCGCTATAAAAAACAAACAGGTTTATCAACAAAATTAAGAGGCTGTAATATGTCTTTTTGGAAGAAAGATTTTATAAAAATAAATGGTTTTAATGAAGAGTTTGTTGGATGGGGAATGGAAGACAGTGAAATGATACAACGATTAATAAATATTGGAATACAAGGAAAAAGATTAAAATTCAAAGGTATTATATATCATATTTATCACAACGAACAAGATAAAAGTAAGCTGCATCTTAATGAAGAAATTGAAAGAAAAACAAAAGAGGCGAAAATCACTTTTATAGACAAAGGTATTAATCAATATCTTTAAACACTATCAAGTACTTCTTGGTAAATCTTAAAAGTATTTTTACTTAATTTCTGAATTTAAAAATAACATTCTTGGCACCATTTTTTTAAATTCAGAAATTAAATAAATCAACTGTTGCTCATTTTTTTCCTACTTCTAGTTCCTGAGATATGAAGTATTCTTGATTTCAATTGTTTTTTTTTACTATTAATATTAAATCAGAATATAAAAGTAAATAACTGAAATTTAAATGTATTATTTTTACCAAATATTAGAAAACTAAAATTACACATGCAAACCGAAATAAACAATTGCCTTAACGTTTTAAAAAAAGGAGGAATTATCCTTTATCCAACAGATACTGTTTGGGGAATTGGATGCGATGCTACTAACTATGAAGCAGTTCAGAGATTATTTGAACTTAAAAAACGTCAAGATAACAAAACAATGATTTGCTTGGTTCATGATTTTAAAATGTTGAATCAATACGTAGAGGATGTTCCTGAAGTTACTTACGACATTATAAAATATGCCGTCACTCCTACTACTATTATCTACGATCGGCCTCTTCACGTTGCTGAAAACTTAATTGCTGAAGATAATTCACTAGCAATTAGAGTTGTTAGAGAAGGATTTGCTAGTAAATTAATTAGAAAATTTAAAAAACCCATTGTTTCAACTTCTGCTAATTTAAGCGGAAAAGCAGCACCAAATAATTTTCAAGAAATCAATAAAGCAATTTTGGAAGGGGTAGACTATATTGTAAATTTGAACCGAAAAAACACGACAACAAAACCATCTTCAATTATTAAAATTACTACAGGTGGCTCGGTTAAAGTGATAAGAAAATAATCAGTAAAAATTCGTTTTATCTGTAAAACCCTTGTTCTTTAAGACCACAGGTTTATTGGATTAAACAGAATCTCACAGAAAAATATTGGCAACAACAAAACACATAAACGCCCTATCAAATCCTGTTTTCAAAACAGTTTCTAATGCAGCTTCTCAATTAAATTTGGAATGTTATGTCATTGGAGGCTATGTTCGGGATTATATTTTAAGTCGAGGAGATTCAAAAGATATTGATATTGTTGCCGTAGGAAGTGGTATTGATCTTGCTCAAAAAGTATCTAATTTGCTTCCTGGAAAACCAAAAGTTTCTGTTTTTAAAAACTACGGAACTGCCATGTTAAAAGCTGGACAAATTGAATTAGAATTTGTTGGAGCAAGAAAAGAATCTTACCAAGAAGACAGCCGAAACCCTGCTATTGAAGAAGGCACCTTAGAAGACGATCAAAACCGAAGAGACTTTACCATTAATGCAATGGCAATAAGTTTAAACGAAGATACTTTTGGGGAACTTTTAGATCCTTTTAATGGAACCGAAGATCTTAAAAAAAAAATTATTTGTACTCCATTAGATCCAGACATTACTTTTAGTGATGATCCATTACGAATGATTAGAGCAGTTAGATTCGCTACTCAATTACAGTTTAAAATTGAAGAAAAATCATTTGAATCTATTACCAAAAATGCTGAAAGAATAAAGATTATTTCAACAGAAAGAATAGTAGATGAACTACATAAAATATTAGCGTCTCCAAAACCTTCCATCGGATTTGCTATTTTAAATAAAACCAATTTACTCCCTTATATTTTACCTGAATTATCAGACTTAAAAGGTGTTGACGAAGTAAAAGGACAACGTCATAAAGATAATTTTTGGCATACCTTAGAAGTAGTAGATAATATTGCAAAAACAACCGATAATGTTTGGTTACGCTGGGCAGCACTACTTCACGATATAGGAAAAGCACCCACTAAAAAGTTTGATAAAAAAGCGGGATGGACTTTTCACGGACACGAATTTGTAGGTTCAAAAATGGTGTATAAATTATTCAAGAGACTAAAAATGCCACTGAATGAGAAAATGAAATTCGTTCAAAAATTGGTATTTATGAGCTCTCGCCCTATTGTAATTGCTTCCGATGTTACTGATAGTGCCGTTAGAAGATTAGTTTTTGATGCTGGCGAAAATATAGATGATTTAATGACGCTTTGTGAAGCCGACATCACGACTAAAAACCCGACGAAATTTAAAAAATATCACGAGAATTTCAGAAAAGTACGTGATAAGATTACTGAAGTTGAAGAACGAGATCATATTCGTAATTTTCAACCGCCCATTTCAGGTGAAGAGATCATTAAAGCCTTTAACTTAAAACCTTCCCGAGAAATAGGAATTATTAAAGATGCAATTAAAGAAGCAATTTTAGAAGGTAAAATTCCGAATGAATATGAAAATGCCAAATTATTTATGCTTCAAAAAGGAAAAGAGTTAGGTCTTAAAATTGTAGAAAATGATTGATGTAAAGTTAGAATCAGATCGCTTGTTAATTAGACCTTTTCAATTGGGTGATGAAGAAGCAATGTTTGTATTAAATTCAAATCCTATTGTTCAAAAATATACTGGTGATACGCTAATTAATTCCGTTGAAGAAGCTCAAAATTTATTAAAAAATGTAGTCTTAAAAGATTATAATGATCACGGTTATGGACGGTTAGCAGTAATCTACAAGCCAGATAATAAACTCATTGGATTCACTGGATTAAAATACCACCCAGAATTTGATTTTACAGATTTAGGGTATCGTTTTTTACCTGAATATTGGGGTAAAGGAATTGCAACAGAGTCTTCAAAAATGTCTTTAGATTATTATTTCAACACTCTTAATTTAAAAAAGATAATTGGATTTACAGAAATTGAAAATGTCGCTTCTACTATAGTTTTGAAAAAAATGAATTTCAGAAAAACAAAAGTTGATTTCTATCCGGGTGAAGAGAATGAACCTGGAAAAAAAGCTATACAATGGCTTGAATTAACAAAGGAGGAATATGAAAGATAATAAAAAAGTAATCTACTGGCTTCTTACAGGATGTGCCCTTATTTTTATAATGGTCGTTGTTGGTGGAATTACCAGATTAACTCATTCCGGGCTTTCTATTTCAAATTATAAATTAATTTCGGGAACGATTCCTCCAATGAACGATGTTGAATGGAAAGAAGCTTTTGATTTATACAAACAATATCCAGAATATCAGAAACTAAACAATCATTTTGATCTTCAAGATTTTAAAGATATTTACTTCTGGGAATGGTTACATCGTGTTATCGGACGTTTTATTGGTATGGTTTTTATCATTCCTTTTCTTTATTTTCTTCTAAAAAAACAGCTTACTAAATCAACTATTAAAAAAAGTATTTTACTTCTTTTTCTTGGTGGGTTTCAAGGGTTTTTAGGCTGGTACATGGTGAGTAGTGGTTTAGTAGAAAGACCAGATGTAAGTCATTATAGATTGGCATTGCACTTAACTACAGCATTTATTACTTTTAGTTTTGCACTTTGGATTGCTTTAGACATTAAGTTTCCTGAAAAGAAAGAAGTAAATCAATCGCTTCGGAAAATCATTCTATTTACATACGCATTATTAGTAATTCAAATAATTTGGGGAGCTTTTGTAGCTGGATTAGACGCAGGGTTTATCCATAATTTTTGGCCTATGATGAGCGATGGAAAGCTTATTCACGAAACCGTTTATATTGAACAGAATCCCTTATGGAGAAATTTTGTAGAAGGAAAAAGTGGTGTACAATTTATACATCGTTATTTGGCTTATGTGGTGGTTGGGTTAATTATTTATATTTGGAGTAAAGCAAAAAAAACAACATTGACTTTGCTTCAAAATAAGTTATTAAAAGCGTTACTGTTTATCGTTTTGCTTCAGTTTACATTGGGAGTATTTACTTTGATTTTACAAGTTCCCGTAATTTTAGGAGTGTTGCATCAAGTAGTTGCTTTTTTCTTATTAGCAATAATGACTTTCGTATTACATCGTTTCAGTAAATAAAATATTCATAAAAACTTATGAACTCTTCACTCTTCACTCATAACTCTTAACTATATTTGCAGCCCTAATTATTGAATTATGATTTATCGTTTCAGAGTAATTTTAGATGCAAAAGAAGATGTTTTTCGTGATATCGAAATTGATTCCGAAAACACTTTAGAAGAATTTCACAATGCCATTACACAAGCTTTTGGCTTTGAAGGACAAGAAATGGCTTCATTTTACAAAAGCAATGATCAATGGGAACAGGGTGAAGAAATTGCCCTTTTTGATTTGAGCGAAGGAATCGATAGCATTCGGATTATGAATGAAACTTCCATAGACGATGTGACTCATAGAGAGGAGCCTCGAATGATTTATGTATACGATTTTTTAAGTATGTGGACATTTTTGGTTGAATTAGCCGATACAGCAGAAGCAGATCCAAATCAAACCTATCCAAATTTAATGTTTGCTCACGGCGAAATTCCTGATGAAGCTCCTGAAAAGGAATTTAAAGCTGAAAAAGGTGATGATGACGAAGAAGAAGATTATGATGAATTTGACCAAGAAGATTATAGTGATCTTGACTTTGATGAAAACTGGAATTAATTTTCAGAATTATTCTATCCTAACCATTACAAAACAAAATTAATAAATGATCAATCTATACGGCGCTCACATTACCTCTCTTTCTATTCATAGAGTTGGAAATAAAATCAATAACGAACCTATTTTTCTTTCAGATGATGTTTATAAAGCTGACGATGAATTAACACCGCTTTTAAAAGAATATTTTCTAAAACCATTTCGAGAAAAGGAAGAAAATTATTTTCAATTTGTACACGAATCTGATTTAGAATTTCACGAATTATTTAATATTTCAACAAAAATATTTGATGCTCCTGAAACCATTCATGAACAAAGTAAAATCATCACCAAACATTTATACGATCAGTCCTTACATCCACATATCAAGGCTGGTGAAGTGTATATTGTTCATTTTGAAAACGTTCAAATAGACAATGAAAAAGTAGATGCTATCGGAATTTTTAAATCTGAAATAAAACAAGATTTTCTTCAGTTTTCTGAAAATTCAAATCAGTTAGATGCCAACTTACAACACGGTGTAAATTTAAATAAATTAGATAAAGGCTGCCTTATTTTTAATTTTAAAAAAGAAGAAGGATATAAAATATTATCTGTTGACAGCAATCGTTATGATACTCGTTATTGGTTAGAATCATTTTTAGGAGTAGATGCTTTTGAAGATGATAATTTTCATACAAAAAAGTACTTAAAATTCTGTCAAGACTTTGCAAAAGATGTTGTTTTACCTGCTGAAGATAAAAAAGAAGAAGTGCTTTTTATGAATCGTGCAGTAAATCATTTTGCTAAAAACGACAACTTTGAAGAATCACTTTTCATCAACGAAGTAATTGATAATCCAGATTTAATTCCGGAGTTTAAACATTACAAAAGCGAACAAGCTCCTAAATATAAAATTGAAGATTTAACCGAATTTCCAATTGCGAATACTGCTGTAACTGCTGCTCGTAAAAAGATTAAAAATGTAATTAATTTGGATACTAATATTCAGATTAAATTAGATTTTATCAATCCAGAAAGTGCCGATAAATTTGTAGAAAAAGGTTGGGATGAAGAAAAACAAATGTATTATTACTTGGTGTATTTTAACAAGGAAGAGAAATCTTAGTATTCAGTTAGTAACCCTATTAGTTTAGTTCATAATAAGTACATTAAGTATTCGCCTTAGCGAATGCTTCGAAATGTCAGTATAAAATATCCCATACTATTTTGAAATAGAGCACGTTTTAAATAAAACTAACTCTATTTCAATATGAAAAAATATTTCATTTTATTAATTGCAACAATTATAGTTTCAGGCAGTAAACCTATCATTACTACTTATGATTTAAAAACAGCAATTGATCGTAAAATAGTTACTTGCAAATTTAACGGCAACATTGATAGTCCACACTATTATCAACCCTTACTTATCGATATTACCAACCTAACAAATAAAGAAGTTAAAATTAGAATTCCAAACGGGCAAAAATTCATTACAGATTCAACAGATACACAAGACGTAATTATTACTCAAGAAGAATTAATTGCTTTATCGCCTAATAAAAATAAAAATAGGTCGCTATACGCTATGTGTATTCAGGAAAATAAGGCTGCATCAAATGAAGGTACTAGTTTTATTTTAGGTGAAATTGCTAAAGGAAATTTAATTGAAATCACTAACGAAATCGAAAAAACGAAGAGTTTTAATACCATTGGTCAGTATTCAGTTTGGTCTATAACAGATAAATTTCCCTTAGATGAAATAGAAGGGTTTAATGAAAAAGAAGCGAATCACTATCAAAAGTATTTAGCCAATCTTTTAAATGTTGAAATTCCTACAGTTGAAACAGAAAGCTATAAAAACTACTATGAAGCAACAAGAACCTTACAAAGAAGCGTAGTTGGAAAATTTGAATATAATATTCACAATCAAGCAAATATCACTATAGGTCTATTTAATGAACAAAACATAATCGTTAGAGAACTCTATAACAATCCTAATCAAAAAGCAGGAGAGCATCTTTTTAAATATGCTTTTGATGCAACAACTTATCAAGATCCAAGATATTACATAAGATTAATTATAGATGGAAACATTAAAGTAAGCCTTAAAATGGAACCTAAAAAACCTTAAAATCGACTAGATGACTTTTAGTCATCTGGTCATCAAAAAATACATTCGTGAGAATCCGCGTTCTTATTTTTAGTGTAGATTAGTGAAATTAGTGTCTCTCTTTTTCCGTAGTTTTGTAACTCATTTTTTTTAACTATGAAATTCAACATTGTTTCAGATTTTAAACCCACAGGAGATCAGCCACAAGCTATCAAACAGCTCGTCGAGGGAATAAATTCTGGTGAAACAGATCAAACTCTTTTGGGAGTTACAGGTTCTGGAAAAACTTTTACGGTTGCCAATGTTATTCAACAAGTTGAAAAACCAACCTTAATTTTAGCCCATAATAAAACATTAGCTGCTCAATTATATTCTGAGTTTAAACAGTTTTTTCCTGACAATGCGGTAGAATATTTCGTTTCCTATTACGATTATTATCAACCGGAAGCCTACATTCCTTCCAGTGGAGTTTATATAGAAAAAGATCTTTCCATCAACGAAGAAATTGAAAAAATGCGACTGAGCACCACCTCTTCCCTACTTTCAGGAAGGCGTGATGTGATTGTAGTTGCTTCGGTTTCTTGTTTATATGGAATTGGAAATCCGACTGAGTTTCAGAAAAATATTATCAAGCTTAAAAAAGGTCAGATTATATCTAGAACCAAACTACTTCATAATTTGGTACAGAGTTTATATTCTCGAACAGAAGCAGATTTCAATCACGGAAGTTTCAGAATAAAAGGTGACACGGTAGATGTGTATCCAAGTTATGCAGATGATGCTTTCCGAATTCATTTTTTCGGAGATGAAATTGAAGAAATTGAAGTTTTCAATGCGCAGACAAATGAAGTAATTGAAAAATATGATTTGCTGAATATTTACCCAGCAAATATGTTTGTAACCTCACCAGATATTTTACAGGAAGCCATCGTTCATATTCAAGATGATTTAACAAAACAACTAGCATATTTCAAGGAAATAGGAAAACATTTAGAAGCAAAACGATTGGATGAACGCACCAATTTTGATTTAGAAATGATACGAGAACTGGGCTATTGCAGTGGAATTGAAAACTATTCTCGTTACTTAGACAAACGACTTCCAGGTACTCGTCCATTCTGTTTGTTAGACTTTTTTCCAGATGATTATTTAATGATTGTAGATGAAAGTCACGTTTCCATTCCACAAGTTTCTGCAATGTATGGTGGCGATAGATCTCGAAAAGAAAATTTGGTGGAATATGGTTTTCGGTTACCTGCTGCGATGGACAATCGCCCTTTAAAGTTTGATGAATTTGTGATGATGCAAAACCAAGTAATTTACATTAGTGCCACTCCTGCAGATTATGAATTAGAAAAAAGTGGAGGTGTTTTTGTGGAGCAAATTATTCGTCCGACAGGGTTATTAGACCCACCAATTGAGGTACGACCAAGTTTGAATCAGATAGATGATTTATTGGAAGAAATTCAGTTACGAGTTGAAAAAGACGAACGTGTTCTGGTGACCACTTTAACCAAACGGATGGCGGAAGAATTGACCAAATATATGTCACGTATTCAGATTCGTTGTCGCTATATTCATAGTGATGTAGATACCTTAGAACGTGTTGAAATTATGCAAGATTTGCGATTAGGGATCTTTGATGTTCTAGTTGGAGTGAATCTTTTAAGAGAAGGATTGGATTTACCAGAAGTTTCATTAGTTGCTATTTTAGATGCAGATAAAGAAGGTTTTTTACGTTCCGCAAGATCACTTACTCAAACGGTAGGGCGTGCTGCTCGTCATCTCAATGGAAAAGCAATTATGTATGCCGATAGAATTACTAAGAGTATGAAAGCCACAATGGATGCAACGGACTATCGGCGAGAAAAACAAATTGCATATAACATCAAACACAGCATCACTCCTACGGCTATTAAAAAATCATTAGAGAATGCACTAACGAAAGCTAAAACGGATTCATATTCATTTGATGATTTCGAAAACCTAGCTGCAGAATCCGAAAATCAATATTTAACCAAACCTCAGCTTGAAAAGAAAATTAGAGATACTAGAAAAGCAATGGAAAAAGCTGCAAAAGAATTGGATTTTATGTCGGCCGCTAAAATGAGAGATGCTATTAAAAGGTTTCAAGGAAAATTAGAAAAAACTAAATAAAGTATATCCGTATCTCTAGTAACTATATTTATGGCTTCTATTTTTATTTTATTCAATCAATTCATTTTGATTACTGTCTGTAGATTCTTTACTTTTTTTTCTAAACAACTTCATAATAGGTTTGAAAAAGGCTGCTATAGCGACAAGAATTATTTTCCAAAATTTTAAGATTAATGCAAAAAACCCAACTTTTGTTAATATTTTTCCAGCAACTAACCCCCCCAATAGTCCAAGCAGCTACATTATCAACAGATGGATCAAAGTCAGTATATTTATTTCCTTCTGAAAATTCTACTATATCTAAAACCTTTGGGATATCATTTTGAACATAAGGTAAATCGGATATAGTTCCTATAGCATTTAAAACAAGAACTCCTTTTCTTCCTAAAACTCTAATATTGTAATTTAAAGTATTTATTTCTTGGTTTCCAAATTTTATTTCTTTAGCCCAATGTAGAATTTTTCTCTCTTTGTCATAATATGGCTCTGTTGCCCAACCAATAAGATGTATAGGATCATATCCTTCACTTATACGCACCTTATTTTCTTCCTCTGTTTCTTCTTGGATTTGAATTAACAACTCATCATAGTCAATTTCATCTGCATCATCATCTTCAACAAAACCAATTTCATCATATTGAATATTAAACACATAACCATCATCATCCAATAATCCTTGATCTTTCGGAAGAATTAGCCCAAGTGTTATATCTGGGGATTTAGGGTTTCCCCATAATTCAGTAAGCACCATTTCTGATTGTTCAGAATTAAGATATTTAAATCCCTGAGGAACAATTATTTTACCTATATTATTTTTTAATGATATTGTTCCATATTCATATTTAAATGATTTTTCTATAGAGTCAATCTTTAATTGATAAATTTCCTCTTCTTGTGAAAAAGCAAGAGACATAATCAACATAATAATAATTGTAAAAGTAATTTTTTTCATAGTGTTTAATAATATGTAGTCAACCCAAGTATATTCATAGTCCTGTTATTAATAAATTAACTGACGTATAATATTGTAAAGTTAACCAAAAAAAAATGATTGAGTATTGTAATAATTATCATCATAAAATAATTCAATCCCTATTTTTTTATTAGGTTTTATATTAAAAAAATCCTTTTAAAATGCAGAGTTTAATTTTGAGTAATATTTAGTTTTCTAGTAAATATCTTCTTCACATATTACAATGTATCCATGCCATATTCAAATTATTTACTTTAATTTTGCAGTAACAATATAACTATGTCATACCATCCAGATTCCAAAAGACTTAACAAAGCCATTAGTGATAGTGGGTTTTGCTCAAGAAGGCAAGCAGATAAATTAATTGAGCAAGGTAGAGTTACTGTAAATAATGAAGTAGCAACTTTAGGAGATCGCGCAATGCCAGACGACATTATTAAAGTAAATAATCAACTAATTACCGAGAGTGGAGAGTTAGTTTACATCGCTTTAAACAAACCCGTTGGGATTACTTGTACTACAGACAGACGAATCGAAGGTAATGTAGTAGATTTCATCAATCATAAAGAACGTATATTCCATATAGGTAGATTAGACAAACCAAGTGAAGGATTATTATTAATGACAAACGATGGTGATATCGTTAATAAAATTTTACGTGCAGGAAACCGTCACGAAAAAGAATATATTGTAAAAGTAGATCGTAGAATTACCGATGACTTTATTAAAAGAATGAGTACTGGAGTTCCTATTTTAGAAACGGTTACTAAAAAATGTGAAGTTGAAAAAATAGGTCGCTATGTATTTAAAATCACATTAATTCAAGGTTTAAATCGTCAAATTAGAAGAATGTGTGAGCATTTAGGCTATGAAGTAGTTTCACTTAAACGATTGCGTATTATGAATATTCATCTTGATAATTTACCCGTTGGTGAGTGGCGTGATCTTACAGAAAAAGAATTAAGCGATTTAAAATACTCTTTAGGAGAGTCGTTAAATATTTCTGAAAAGCAACGAGGGAGTTAGAAAATTTTCAAAAAAAAAACCGTACACCGATTGAGTAATGTACGGTTTATTATCAACTAACTAACCAAATTAAATTTCAATTATGAAATCTCAACCATTTTCTTAAAAACTTTCAATGCGTTTAATTGGGGGTAAAACACCATTTTCAATTTCTTAATCGTATAAAGATAATCTCTTTATTTGATGGTACAAATATAATACTGCTATTATTATATATATGTCACAAATGTTACACATAACTTACACATTAACATATATTTACCTTATTTTAACATCTCCCTTATTATTTTAACATTTGAAGTGAATCTTCTTATAGTACTGCTTTGATGAATCAGTAATTTTAGCAGGAATTTAGAACGATTTTTACGTGATTGTAATAATTAATATTCCTTTTTTATGAAATATTTTTATTACTCATAAATTTTAAAGTATAATTAAATTTCATTTTTCAATATTTATAAAAAAACTCGTTATTAAAATATTAATAACGAGTTTCAATTTTGGCTGATTAATTCCAATTAATTTTTAGTGGTAATTCGAATAGGAACTTTGTATTCTTTTCCTTTCTCTAATTCAGCACCTAATTCATTATAATTAAGTCTGCTTTTAATAAACTTACACACCGCTTTACTTTCACAGTCTACAGAAAGAACAACAATTTTTCCGTTCTTATTGATAACAAATGTTACCATTGCATTGATTTCTGCGTTTACTTCAAAACTAGGATTTTTAAGAAGTTTTTTAATTTCTTTAGTTGTTTCAGATGTGATTACCACTGGGTCAACTGTTGCGTAAGAAGTTAAGGTTCCGATAAAAAGCGCTACCGCTACTAAAATTACATTTACTTTTTTCATGATTGTTCGTTTTAAATGATTGATATACTAAGAAGACGTTATAGTTGTAACAATTGTTACACAAGCACTTCGCTTTTAACGAATACTTAACGTTAGTTCGATTTAAAACAAAAAAAGCCTTAAATAAATAAGGCTTTCTTAAAATTATTAGGAGGTATTTAGCTACATTATGCCAATACCTCTTGTACTTTATCTGCTGCTTCTTGAAATTCAATTACACTATGAACATCCAATCCACTCTCGTCAATTAGCTTTTTAGCTATATCTGCATTAGTCCCTTCTAAACGTACAATAATCGGGATTTCTATATTTCCAATATTCTTATAAGCTTCAATAATACCTTGAGCTACACGGTCACAACGTACAATTCCCCCAAAAATATTTACCAAAATAGCTTTTACACTTGGATCTTTTAAAATTAAATTAAAAGCAATCTCAACACGTTCTGCGTCTGCTGTACCTCCAACATCTAAAAAGTTTGCTGGCTCTCCTCCTGCTTGTTTAATCAAATCCATAGTAGCCATTGCCAATCCTGCGCCATTTACCATACAACCAACGTTTCCGTCAAGGTCTACATAACTTAAACCAACTGCTTTTGCTTCTACTTCAACTGGATTCTCTTCACGTAAATCTCTTAATTCTGCATAATCTTTATGACGGAATAATGCATTATCATCAATAGTTACTTTTGCATCTACTGCAATTACACGATCATCGCTTGTTTTTAAAACTGGATTGATTTCAAATAAAGAAGAATCAGATTTTACATAAGCTGTATAAAGAGCTGAAACAAATTTTGTCATTTGTTTAAATGCTTTTCCACTTAATCCTAAATTGAAAGCTATTTTTCTAGCTTGAAAAGGAAGTAACCCCAAAGCAGGATCAATTTCTTCATTAAATATAAGATGTGGTGTGTTTTCTGCAACCGCTTCAATATCCATTCCACCTTCTGTAGAATACATAATCATGTTTCTACCCGTACCACGATTCATTAAAACACTCATATAAAACTCACTCGTTTCACTTTCGCCTGGATAATAAACGTCCTCGGTCACCAATACTTGACTAACCAATTTCCCTTCAGCACTTGTCTGAGGGGTCACTAAATGCATTCCTATTATCTGACCAGCAATTTGCTCTACTTCTTCTAAACTTTTAGCAAGTTTTACTCCACCACCTTTTCCTCTTCCACCTGCGTGAACTTGGGCTTTAATAACGTGCCAACCAGTTCCTGTATCTTCTGTTAGTTTCTTTGCTGCTGCAACTGCTTCAGCTGGAGTTTGAGCAACGATTCCTCGTTGGATTTCTACTCCAAAACTATTTAACATTTCTTTTCCTTGATATTCGTGTAAATTCATAATAAGGTATTTATCCCGTCCCGATAATTATCAGGATTTTCGGTATTAATTTCAGACTGCAAAAATAACAAATGTTGCGGTCAATCTATACTTCTATTTGCTTTTTTCTGAAAGAATTAGTGCAATTTATTAACTATGATCTCGTTTCTATAAAAACAAAATTAAATATTTATGAAATTTCTTTTTTTTATTTCTCTTTCTATCGGAATCACCTTTCTATATAACTGTTCGGATTCTGATGACACCATAATTATAGACGATGATTTATCCAATACTTCTATTTATATTCCAAGTCCTGGAACCACTTTTGAATGGCGTTTAGATGAATTACCAACTAATTTCACAACAGAAGCTGAAGTAATAGACATTGATGCTTTTGATGCTACGTCAGAACTTGTCACAAATTTACAAGCCCAAGGAAAAAAGGTGATTGCTTATCTATCTGTTGGTAGCGTAGAAGATTTCAGAGAAGATGCTTCCGATTTTCCTCCTGAAGTAATTGGTAATGTATATGAAGGGTTTGAAGATGAAAATTGGCTTGATGTTCGTCAAATAGATGTATTGGCTCCTATTATGCGTGCTCGATTAGATATGGTTCAGGAAAAAGGTTTCGACGGAATTGAGCCCGATAACATTAATGGTTATCAAAATAATACTGGCTTTAACTTAACTGAAGAAGATGCTAAAATTTACAGTCGTTGGTTAATTGAAGAAGCACATAACCGTGGTTTATCCATAGGACAAAAAAATGCCGAAGAACTAATTCCTGAAATGGTAGATGAATTTGATTGGATACTTACTGAAGATGCTTATGTAGAAGATTTCTACCAACAATTAAATCCATATATTTCTGCAAATAAAGCAGTATTCTTTGTGGAATATACCGATCGTATTTCGGAAGAAGAATTTCAAAATCTTGTTTGCCCTGAAGCAACTTCTCAAAATTTTTCGGCTGTTTTAAAAAATAGAGATTTAACGAATGTAACTTTTTATTGTAACTAAAAAACCTACTAGGTTTTTAGAGACCTACTAGGCTTTGTTATTTATTATTAACTCTAACAGGTTTTGAAAACCTGTTAGAGTTAATATATTTTTAAGACAATCCAGAAATTTTCCCGTTATTATCAATAGACATTCCTTCAGAAGCTGGTACCGCAGGTAATCCTGGCATACGCATCATGTTTCCTAAAATAGGAATAATAAATCCTGCTCCTGCTGCAAATTCAAATTCTCTTACCGTAACTTTAAATCCTGTAGGTCTCCCAACTAATTTATCGTCATCCGAAAAAGACTTCTGTGTTTTTGCCATACAAACTGCCAAACCGTTCAATCCTAAAGCGTCTATCTTTCTTAATCCTACCAATGCTTTTTTAGAATATTCTACTCCGTCAGCACCATAAATTTCACGAGCAATGGTTTCGATTTTTTCTCTTACAGGAGCATTCCAGTCGTATAATTGTTTGAATTCGTTTTCTCCTTTATCAATTTCATTCACTACTGCCGTAGCTAAATTTTTTGCTCCTTCTCCTCCTTTTGCAAAACCTTCAGAAACAACTGCTTTTACACCTAATGCAGCACATTTTTCTTGTACTAAAGCAACTTCTTCAGCACTATCGGTAAAGAATGAATTGATTGCCACTACTGGATTCAATCCGAATTTCTTCATATTCTCAATATGCTTTTCAAGATTTACAAATCCTTTTTCTACACGTTCCACATTTGCATCGTTATATTGATCTTTTGCAGCACCTCCGTGATGACGTAAAGCTCTAATAGTTGCAACAAGCACTACTGCTTTCGGTTTTAATCCGCCAGAAACACATTTGATATCTAAGAATTTCTCAGCACCTAAATCAGCTCCAAAACCTGCTTCAGTAACTACATAGTCAGACATGGTCATTCCCATTTTAGTTGCTAAAATCGTATTGGTTCCTTGTGCAATATTTGCGAATGGTCCACCGTGAATAATTGCTGGATTTCCTTCTAAAGTTTGAACTAAATTAGGGTTAATAGCGTCCTTCAATAAAATTGCCATTGCATTTTCAGCTTTTACATCTCTAGCGTAAATTGGTTTTTTATCGAAAGTCTGTCCAATATAAATTCTTCCTAAACGGTCTTTTAAATCTGAAAAATCCTTCGCCATACAAAGTATCGCCATTACTTCAGAAGCTGGAGTAATATTAAATCCATCTTGTCTTGGAATTCCGTTTACCGTTCCACCTAAACCAATCGTAATATCACGTAAAGCACGATCATTCATATCCATCACACGTTTCCAAGCGATGGTACGGGGATCGATTCCTAAGTTTCTGGTTTTAGATTGTATGTTATTATCCACCAAAGCAGAAAGTAAATTATTCGCTTTTTCAATAGCAGAAAAATCACCTGTAAAATGAAGGTTAATATCTTCCATTGGTACTACTTGTGAATACCCTCCACCGGCAGCTCCACCTTTAATTCCGAAAACAGGACCTAAAGAAGGCTCTCTTAAAACTACAGTTGTTTGTTTTCCTATTTTGTTCATTCCTTCGGTTAAACCGATAGAAACCGTTGTTTTCCCTTCACCAGCAGGTGTTGGTGTTAAAGCTGTAACCAGAATCAAATTGCTATTCGCTACTTTATCTTCGTCTATTAATCGAATTGGAAGTTTTGCTTTGTACTTTCCGTACATTTCTAAATCATCTTCTTCTATATTCAATTTTGCAGCAATATCTCTAATATGCTCCATTTTATTTGCTTGTGCAATTTCTATATCTGATAAAAACTTTTTTTCTGGTGTGCTCATATATTTCTAAATTTTAAACGAGAGCAAATGTACTAATTTTAACATTTATATTTTCTAAAGAAAATCATAATGAAAATATTAATTATTGTTTATTTCTTATGGAGAATATAGAGTAAAAATTAGTAGATATTTTTTAATTTCGTGCTTAAATAAAATGAAGAAAATGACAGAACAAGATAAAGAATTTATGAGAAGAGCCATCGCATTGGCTGAAGAAGGAATGAACTCTAATGAAGGAGGACCTTTTGGAGCCGTTGTGGTAAAAGATGGGAAGATTATTGCTGAAGGAAACAATGCCGTAACCTCTACCAACGACCCAACTGCACATGCTGAAGTAGTTGCAATCAGAAATGCTTGCGAGAAACTTAGCTCCTTTCAGTTAGACGATTGTGTTATTTATACTTCTTGCGAACCTTGCCCTATGTGTTTAGGTGCAATTTATTGGGCTAGACCAAAAAAAGTATTTTATGCTTGTGACAAAAACGATGCAGCTGAAATTGATTTTGATGATCAGTTTATCTATGATGAAATTGAAAAACCTATCGGAAACCGAAACATTCCTTTTGTGAGAATTTTACAAGACGAAGGGATGACTGTTTTTAATAAATGGGCGGCTAAGGTTGATAAGATGGAGTATTAGATATTACACAGAGACTCCCAGAGGAAACGCAGAGATTCACGGAGGAAATGTATTAACCCTTCCAGTCCCGAAGTTTCGGGATAAACTCTGGAAGGATTGCTTTAGATTCGTTGGAAAAATACGTTGGGTCCTTTGTGAAAAACTTTGTGGTTAAAGATCCCTCAACAAACCATTCAAAACTTCGTGAACACTATCACTATTCCAACTTGCAGCACCCGTTTTTCGCATGATAATTTCTCCTGATTTTGAAATTAAATACGTAGTTGGTAAAGACGAAGATTCTAATACTTCAGGGGATTTTTCAATTTGAAGAAATATAGGCAAATTAAATCCTTTTTTTTCTAGAAATAAGTTTACTGTTTCAGGTTTTTCATTGGTAATAAAATAGAAATCTACTTTATCTCCATATTCATTATATAGTTCTTGTAATTCGGGCATTTCTGCAATACAAGGCGGACACCAAGTTGCCCAAAAGTTGATGAGTATTACTTTTCCTTCCGATTGAGAAAGATTGATTCTTTCAGAATTTAATTTAGCTAAATTCCAATTATAATCTTTTAAAGTTGCCCTGTCTTCTTTAGCTATTTCAGAAGGGCTAAAAGAGATAAATCGCTGTATAAAAACCTGAATCGGCATTCTGGTTTGTGGTACAATCATTAACACGATAAAAACTCCGAAAAGAATGTTACTCCACTGTTTTTTTATAAAATTCATAATTATAAATTAATCCTGCAAAATTACGGTTTAAAGAATATTATTCTATTAAAATTATTCTAAATTTGTGTACAGTTCTTCTTTATCATTGACCAATGATAAATATTATTTTCCGTTATTTTAACCTTATATTTATACCATATGCTAAAGGTAGTATTTCGTTTTCTATAAAAAGGGTTGTTATCAATTATTGAAATATGATTACAAGAAAAAGCATTTCAAAAATAAAAGTGGTAGCTCCAGCACGAATATGCTTATTTGGTGACCATCAAGATTATTTGGGATTACCCGTTATTGCTTGTGCGATAAATAAATTCATCCATCTTACTGCGGAAGAAAACACAACAAATAAATTTGTAATTTCCTTACCAGACATTAATTCTGAACGTAAATTTTCAATTTCTGAAACTTTTGAAGAATTAGAAAAAGATGATTATTTTGCTTCTGCAATTCGAGTGGTTCGAAAACATGGATGCAATATCAATCGAGGATATGATTTAACGATTTCTGGTAACATTCCTATTAATGCAGGAGTTTCAAGTTCTTCTGCTGTTTTGGTTGCTTGGGTTCATTTTTTATTGAAAGCTTTCGGTAATCATTTAGAAGTCACCCCTGAATTCATCTCTCAATTGGCTTTTGAATCGGAAGTGATTGAACATAATTCTCCTGGTGGAAAAATGGATCAATATTCCATCGGAATTGGAAACATAGTGTATATTGAAACGGGAGATCATTTTAATTTTGAAGTTATTGGTAATTCTTTAAACGGAATGATTTTAGGGGAATCGGGAGTATTAAAAGACACATTGGGTTTGCTCCGAAGCGTAAAAAACAATGCTTTAAAGGCTATTGAAATAGTTAAAGTTAAACATCCTAATTTTCAAATTGAAACAGCTACTTTAACAGCATATGATTTGTATGTTGACTTACTTTCAGAAAAACTGAAACCTTATTTTTATGCTGCTATTCAGAATCATTTAATTACTAAAAAGGCATTGATTGAATTAAAAAAGACTTCCGTAGATTTAAAAATTATTGGTGAATTAATCAACGAACATCATAAAATATTAAGAGACGATTTAAAAATTACTATTCCAAAAATAGATGCAATGATCGAGGCTGCTTTAAAAGCAGGAGCTTATGGAGCAAAAATTGTAGGATCCGGTGGAGGTGGCTGTATTGTTGCCATTTCGCCAAAAGGAAAAGAACAAGAAATTAGTAATGCAATTAAAAGTGCGGGAGCTAAAGATGCTTATCCTGTTTTGGTTGCTGAAGGGACACAACAATTATAATGCATAAAAACTTAATCATACTAGCAGGTGGAGCTTCTTCAAGAATGAAGAAATCATTGGCAACTGAAAACCTTTCTGAAGAAGAATTAAAAAACGCTAATTCTAGAAGTAAAGCATTGTTAGGTTTTGGAAAAGATAACCGCCCGATTTTAGATTTTCTTTTACTCAATGCAGAAAAAGCTGGGTATCAAAATATCATTATTATAATTAGTGAAGATGATAGAATGTTTAAAGAATTTTATGGCAGTAAAACTAAAAACAACAAGTTCATGTCTTTGTCAATATCGTTTGCAACTCAATACATCCCAAAAGACAGAATAAAACCCTTTGGTACTGCAGATGCTGTTCTACAAGCTTTGGAGCAATACCCAAATCTTCAAGAAGAGTCATTTACTGTTTGTAACAGCGATAATTTATATTCGGTAGCAGTTTTAAAAGCCTTACGAGAATGTAAAAACTCCAATGCCTTTATTAGTTATGATCGTGACGGATTGCAATTTCCGATGGAAAAAATTGAACGATTTGCTTTGGTGCTTTTAAATAATGATTCAAACTTAATTGACATTATCGAAAAGCCTTCTAAAGATAAAGTTTCAGACTATAAAGATGAGGAGGGAAAATTTAGAGTGAGTATGAATATTTTTAAGTTTTCAGGAAGTGAAATCTATTCATTTCTTAAAAATTGTCCCATCAATCCAATTCGGAATGAAAAAGAATTACCTACAGCAATTTTGATGATGATCAACGAAACTTCTTATACCATGAAAGGGATTCCGTTTAAAGAACACGTCCCTGACTTAACTTCAAAAGAAGATATTGCAATTATGAAAGAATATTTGGAGGAGAATTATCCTGAACTATTTTAATACTTAATCTATCTCTAATTCTATATATTCATAGGTTTT